>NZ_JAMXFI010000206.1:0-1391 GCF_025460875.1 Microvirga yunnanensis | reverse complement strand
CCCTCGCTCGAGAAGGCGTCATCGTACTGCTTTGGGATCGCCCAAGCGGCGGTCCCAACATAGATGCGGTGCTCACTCATACCCAACATCAGGGCCCGGGCTGCCAGGGGGTTAGCCTCGCTTGAGCTTTCCAGCCGCTGTATCGAGCTTCTCGCGGCTATTCCCTTGCTCCTTGATCAACTCTTCGGCCTGCGCAACGCTGATGCCGTGCTTCCGGGCAAAGTAGCCGACCTCGTATCCTTCGCCGCCGGCAACCCGGCCCCGATGCGTACCGCCGCGATTGGCTTTGTCATCAGACATCCAGCAGGAGATCGCCTTCCAGCTTGGGATCAACCAGGGTCGTGTGAATGAGGTGATTAAGCGCGGAACGTGGCTGACTGAAGGTCCGCAATCTGAGGAGGCTCAGGCGCGAGACAAGGCGAAAGCCCGGATGAAGCGCATGCAGTCGGAGGATACCCCGATGCCGCGCAAACAGCCGGTTGCAGCGGGTATCGAGGAAGGGCCCAGAATGCCGAAGGCGAATCCGGCTAGTCCCGCACAGTTGTCGATCGACGACTTCCTCAGGGTATCTGACGACTAAATGGAATCTTGTATCGCTGGGATCCTGCCCCGCTGGTGATAATCAGCTCAAGCCGCGGCAGATCGGAATGGTGCATCAGCAGCACGCCATTCTTGTGCGCGAGCTGATGAGCCGACTTGGTGAAGACCGAGTTGGTAACCACGACAGCATAAGGTGCATCCTGAAAGGCCGCGGCGGCATAGGCTTCTTGTACCGCCTTGTTGCCGACAGTACCGTTGTAGAATTTGCATTGGATCACAACACGTCGGCCTTCCTTTTCGGCAATGATGTCGGCGCCTTGGTCGCCCGATCCGGGCGTCAGCGCAGCACGCCATCCAGCCTCCTGTAGCATCTCCCGACAGTAGCGCTCAAACTCTCTGCCTGTCATCGTGTCATTGAATACGGCCGCTGGCTCGGCCGGCTGGTACCGGTCGATGATCCGGTTGATCCGTGTTCTGAGACGGGCGACGTACCGTTTAGGATTCTTGGCGAGAAGGTGGTCGATCTTCCTGCGCTGGAATTCCGGCAGGAGCGTTTTCTTGATGAAGGTGTTCAGGTGCTTGTCCCAAGTCTCCTCGGAGACGTTCCCATACTCGTCCGGCGAGATCATATGTGCGCGTTTGGTCGCCAAGGTCCGGACATGCTTCAGGGCCGCCCGGTCTGTCAGATCATAGATCAGCAGAAGCGAATGGACCTTCGTCAGGCGCAAGAAGAGCAGCAGCGCCAACCCGCACCGGGCGGCGATCGGCTTCAGGTATAAGCCGGCCCCGAACAGCAGGAGCAGCACAGCGCTGAACGCTTTATGTCTCCAAAGGTACTGAAACATTCCCTT
>NZ_JAMXFI010000205.1:0-4228 GCF_025460875.1 Microvirga yunnanensis | reverse complement strand
AAGAGCCAGCCGCCGCGAGGGTCATTGGCCGCGCGCTGAAACAACCAGCCGTACAGAACCCCGCCGAGAAGCATCAGGCCGGTGTAGGCGAGACCGGCAGCCAACCCAGACGCGCCGATTGCCAGGGCAGGGGCGTCAAGCGCCTGAAATCCGATGAGGACCGCCAGGGCCGGGACCGCTGCCAGCAGCCCTGCGATGGCGCCCGCCAGAAGCGGCCGTTGGGTCGGGCCGGCATCCAGCCCGTGCGCCTGGAGCATTCTAAGCATGGAGCCGCCTCGCTTCCCGGTTCGTGATCTTCGAGGCTTCTTCCAGCACCGCCTCGATGGATGGGGCTCCGTCGAGATCCGCACCGAAGAGGCGCACGAGGTGCTGATAGGCCAAACCGACCACCCGCGGGTCGCGATTGAGATCGAACAGGCCGACTGGATTGACGTTGCCGAGTGGCTCCCGCAGCGCGATGTCCCAGTCGACCTGATCGGTCAGCGAGTACCAAGTGAAGCCAACCACCGGCACGCCGGTTTGACGGATCAGCTGCACATTATGCCACTGTCGCCAGAGCCAGCGCGGCCCGTCGCGCGCATCCATGCGGTTGGTCTCGGTGTGCATCATCGGCCGCTGGTAGCGCTGGTAGTACTGGCCCGCGACGGCATACCAGCCGAACAATTCGCCCAGCGCCTGCGCATGGCCGGTGCTGTCGATGAGCTTCTCGTTCCATTCGTAGTAGTCGACGCCGAGAATGGCTCGCCGACGCATGTCCTGCTGCATAAACCACACATATTCCTCAGACGGCATGCCGTGCTGGAGGAGATAGGCGCGCGTGTCCTCGTGCACCGGACGGGCGTAGAGGAGATCCAACGGCAGGAAACGCCGCTCGTTCTCGAACGCGGCGATGCGGCGGATCTCGGGATCGGGGCAGCAGGGCTGGTAGAACTCGCCGCTCTCGCTGTTGACGAAGATGGCAACGGGGCGTTCTTCCGCAATCGCCTGCATCATCAGCACGCTGGCTCTGGCGAGATGACGTACGGCCGTGACAAAGGCGCGCTCATCGCGGCACTGCTCGTTCCACAATCCTTCCAGGGCGCTGAGCTTGGCGCACACATACATCTCGTTCACGGGCGTGTAGAACTGCACCCACGGATAGCGTCGGGCGAACGCCCGAGCGTAGTCGGCGAGCGCTTGCGGCACCTCGGGGTTCTGGAAGTTCTGCAGCCAGTCGGGCAGGCCGAAATGGCACAGGTCCATGACCGGCACGATGTCGAGCCGCTGCATCTCGGCGGCGACCTCGTCCAGGAAGGCCCAATCATATTGGCCTAGACCTTGATGGATCAGATGCAGGGGAGGGCCGTAGCGCAGATAGCGCAGCCCAAGGTCGCGCACGAGCTGCAGGTCGGTGCGCCAGTGGCGGTAATGACCGCAAGCTGCCATCTCGTCCATGCGCCACCGCCCGCCCTCCAGGGTGGGATAGCTGCACTCGATCCCGGTCGCGAACATGAACCGGTGATCGGCCAGCTCGGAAGCCAAACTGGGAGACGGGCGTGACGCGCTGCATTGGGGGCTCAGGCGCGGCGCCCTGTTCGCTCCGTAGCCGACAGGGCGGGTGTAGAGCAGGCCCAGAACGGTGCCCCAGATCAGATGGCCGGCCGCGATGGAGAGCGGCTCGTGCGCCCCGCCGCTCAACCCGAACAGGCCCGAGGAAGACAGATGGCCGCCGTGGACGAGCGGGTGCATGAGGTCGAACTGCGGATGCATGATGAAGATCGCCAGCGGCATGGGCACGAAGGCGAACACCAGACCCTGCAGGGTTGGGCGCACCGGCAGGACGGACCAGAAGAAGTAGGCGTAGAACACGGCCCAGATCGCGCCGACCAGCAGGTGGATTGCCATGCCTGCCTGCCAGGCTTCCCATGCCGGCGCATGGGGGAGGACCAAGGTCCCGAGGGTCATGACAAGGTCAAAGAACGGCACGCCCGCCCAGATCAGCAGCCGGGCGACGACTTCCCAGGTGATGGCTCCCGCCATGCCGGCGAGAACCGCCTTCGCGTAGGCAACCGAGCGGATCATGGCGCCCTCATCTATGCCTGCGGGACTCGGTGGCTGATCATTGGACGGTGGGAGCCAGGGAGGTTCCCGCCGCTGTCGGAACCGGCCCCTATACGGGCCTGACGATGCCGCGGCGCATGATCTCGTCGACGGACGGGAAAGCGTGGAGAGCAATCTCGGGGATCGGTTCCCCGCCGGCTGCTTGTGCCGGCCCGCTGTCGATGGAAGACCTGTCCGGTTCGCCAACGATGATCCGCCCCACCATGCCGGCATGCTCGTGCGGAACACAGAAGAAGTCGTAGACGCCTTCATCCTTGAGCGTGACCGAGAAGCTCTCGTTAAGCAGCAGGTAGTCAGAGTTCCAGGGCTCGGCACCCTCAGGGATACGCAGAGGCCGCTCGAAGTTCTTGGAATGGTAGGCTGTCGCGGTATGGGAATTCCCCGGGTCGTGGTTGACCCAGCGGATCGTCTGACCCGGCTTAATGCGGAGGCCAATCGGGTTAAACCAGACCTGCGAGCCGTCCGCATTGCCCTGCATCCGGATTTCGACTGCCTCAGCGGCGAGAGGGGGCCGGGGCGCTGCGAGACCGGCGAGGAAGCCCCCGCCGATCTGCAGAACTTGTCGACGCGAGATCATCACTTCGCCGCCACCCGTTGCTCGTCCGCCTTGGGCACATGCCACAGCACGATGTGGGCATGAGGTTTCTCGACGCCAGGATGGCCGGCGTTGAAGTAGATATCCACGTGGTCGACCTTGCCGCCGGGGGCGGCGAGATCGTCGAAGCGCTTGTCCTTGTTCGACAGGTCCTCGATGGGCAGCATGTAGACCGTGCTCACAAGTCGCCCGTCGCGGTCATAGGCCAGGAATGGGCCAGCCGGCAGGGTTTTCGGATCGACATAAAGCTGGCCAAGGCCCGGCAGGAAGTCAGGCAGCTTCACGAGTTCGCTGACCTTCTTATACGCGCCTGTGGGCGGGGCTTTCTCGACCTGATCGGCGGCCAAGGCTGGCAGGCTGAAGGCGGCAATCAGCGCAAGTGTCGCGACGGCATTCCTCATGGCATCCTCCGTTAGGGCGCTAGACCTGTTCCGGTCTGAGCGTCCCCATTGGATGGCGGCTGCCCTGAAAGGTTCCCAGATCCTAACGACCGGCCGCCTCACGCAGGATTGACACGATGCTGTCATAGCCCCGCGCCCTGGCGTGCTCGAGGGGCGTCATGCCGTCCCGATCCGGGATTCCGGGATTGGCTCCGGCCTCGACGAGGGCCCGCACCGTCTCGACGTGCCGCGGACCGCCATCCCCAAGGATCACCGCCTCGATCAGGGCGGTCCAGCCCAGGTTGTTGACATGGTCGAGCGGCGCGCCGGCCCGGATCAGCTCGTGGACTACGCCATCGTGCCCGAGATGGGCCGCCGCGATCAGCGCGGTGCCGTCGTAGACGCTGGTGACCAGCTTTGCGCTCGCGCCGGCGGAGAGCAGCGCCTGCAGCGTCGGCACATCATCCCGGACCGCCACGATGGTCACAGCGTCATAACGTTGGTTGTCGAGCAGGGCAGGATCCGCCCCGTTGGCGATCAGCTCCCGGGCTGTTGCCCCGTGCCCCTGGAACACCGCCACATGGAGCGGCGTGCGGCCGTTGCCGTCGCGGGCGTTGAGGTCGATGCCCGCTTGAGCCAGCCGCCGGATGTCATCAACAGAGCCTTGGGCCGCGGCCGCGTGCAGGCCGCGGTAGGCCGAGAGCTCAGTAGGCGAGGGCGCCGTCTGTGCTAAGGCAGCACCCCCGAAGAGGACCAGAACTCCGAACAATCCGGCCAGCGCGACTGATTTGACCATCGTCCGTCTCCCCGTGAAACGGTGGCGGGCGGTCACTTCAGCTTCGCCTGCACCTTGGCAAGGCCGGCATTCGCACATTCCTCATCAAAGTTTCCGCCCGGGGCCCCGCCAACCCCGAGGCCTCCGATCACCTCGTCGCCAGCCTTTACTGGCACGCCGCCGCCGAGCAGCAGAAAGCCCTCGATGGCTGCGAGGTGCCGGGCTGCCGGGTTCTTGTCGGCATTTTCCATGATGGCGGTGGTGGTGTTGCGGGCGGACGCCGCCGTGTAGGCCTTGGCGCGGCTCGCTTCGACAGTATGGGGCCCGGCCCGGTCGGCCCGGAGCACGGTGCGCACAAGGCCGGCGCGATCCACCACC
>NZ_JAMXFI010000204.1:0-7058 GCF_025460875.1 Microvirga yunnanensis | reverse complement strand
CCTTTACCGTTTGAACGAATTCAACTTCGCCACGGCTGGCCTTTTGAACCATTGATACCTCGGTCACTAACATAATCCAGCGTGAAGTGTATAGCTGTCTCTGTTGTTGCTTAGCCAGTTCGCTGCAGGTTCAATTGTAATCTTCCAGTGACTAAAGAGTAGGCTTTCGCCTATACATTCCGCACTATGACGGTCATCGATGAATGGCAAGGTCCTCAGCAGAGGCTCACTCGGCGCTACGCTGACAGCGCCGATGCTCGCAAAGCTCAAGGACCAATGCCGATCAGGCAGCAGCCCTATAGGCAGTCATCGACGGCCTTCTCAGGCCCACCTGAAATCCGCTTGGAACTCGAACCCCATTCACCTCGCGATCTGTCGTCGACGGACAGCTTGGGTGAGGTTGAGGTGATGGCCAACCGACACAAACCGCCCGCGACGAGCGGGGCGGGATGGGGCACTGCTCGGCCCAGTCGAGCCCAAAAGCAAACGCTCCAGCCGAGAGAGGTTCGCTTTAACTCTCAGCCGGAGCGCCGTAACTCCCGTAGGGCACCTACATAAGCCACGTCTGATAGGCTAAGTGGTCTGCGCACATCCGCAACTGAGCAAGAGGGGTGAATCTTTGGTCCCAAACCGCGCCCTGTCTGCTTTCAGGAGTAGCCCCGAAAGCGAAATGCTCCAGCGATGGGTGGCTCGACCCATCAGCCAGGTCGGGTGCGTGCCAAGGAAATGACATCACGCTTTGGATCCCGGCCTGCCCATCTGGCCGTTATCGCCGCCCAACATGGCGGCTTTCCAGTTGAGGGATGATCACGGGCTCTCCATTATTCTCAAACCCTGACGGCTCTCGATCCCAAAAGCAGATCCTAACCTGAATCTGAGGGAGGCAAGGACAGAAGCGCCAATCAGCTTTCTCCTAAAGGCCTATGTGCCAGACCTGAAACTTGAAGCAGCATTGGAGAACCTGAGAGGGGCTATCGGCCAAGCCGGAGGCGCTTAGCAGGATCGGCAGCACCGGGGTGAGAGGCGACGATGAATCGAGAACAGCAAGCCGCGCGGATCGAGAAGATCGTGACCACGATTGCCGAGCGGGCCGTCAGCTTGCCTCCTGGTCAACGCTCCGCCTTTATCCTGGATGAAGTCGAGAAGGTGCGGCAAGCTTTCCCGCAGACCTATGAGGCAGATGAGGGGCTGAGGGGTTACGCCATGGAGTTCGTCGACAAGATGAGCGCGTGGGTCGAGGCCCGAGTTCACGCACTGGAGACCGGGGCATCCGGCGAGGCCAAAGCAGGGGAGGGAACGACGGAGCTAAAGTCCTGAGCCGGGAGCGCGCCATCGCGCGGATGGAGCGATCCGCGTTGCCGTCGATACAGTGGATTTCTCGCATGGCAAAACAGGACGGGGGTTCTGATCAGATCCCAAACGCCGCTGGAGCCGCTCCCCACAACCGAAGGGGCTTGCCAGGCGGCTGTGGCGTTCGCTCGCTTGAGTCGATCGGCACGATGATGGATGTCATTCCACCATAGATGACAACGTAGCCTTGCTGCCTGAGATAGCGCTCGACCTCGTTCAGGGTTTCAAGCCATGGGCGGAGAAAGTTCAGCATGCTGGCCTCAGAACAAAAGAGCCCCTTCGGCTAAGCAAGAACTGTGCCTAGACGCTCGGGAGCCCCGCCGCTAGCGCGGAAGAGCAGCGTTGGGATAACGGCTGAACAGTCTCGTTCTAACAGGCGCGGCTCACCCGTGCCGAGTTCACTATAAGCGGTCAGCGTTGGGTTTGATCTCGGTCCCGGTCCGATCCCTGCGGATTCCGGCCCTGGTTTTGTTGATCCTGCTGCTTCCGATCCTGGCCGCTCTGGTTCTGCTGATGAAGTGGTCCACCGGGTCGAGCCGGGTGAGCCTTACTTCCATGACTTGAGCGAGCGCTGGTCGGCGGCCTTGCGCGCCGCCCACAAGAGCATTCCGCGTCCGCCCTATGGACAGGAGCCGTCATGAGTGCAGGGTACTGGTGACATTCTGATGCAGCGCTGCTTCCTGCAGCAGGTCGTGCTCATCCGCTTGGCTTTGTGCCGAAACATCGATCAAGCCGGCCTAAATGGCCCTGATGTGTCGTCTTGCCGACAGACATGCCACCTATATTCCTGCCACCATCCAATCTGCAGGACAGTAGTCATGGAGGCCGGAGGTGAGCGACCAGCCCGAGAGCCGTTTGATCGGCAGCCAGAGCAGCGCAGGCTTCGTCGCATCGGGTGAGGATCATCCCCTGGTGCGATCCTTGCGGTCCATTCTGCGGGAGATTGATGACGAGTACGAGCGGGAGCGCGAGACCCTGCGCAGAACTCTGCCCGACAGCAATGTAAAGGATCGGGCTCTGGCGATGCTCAAGGCCAGACACCTGGGGCGGCGGGAGAACTACGTCAGGGAACTGGCGGCACTCCTGGACAGCCGAGCATGACGGGAACCCTCATCAGATTGCCCGATCCGGAGGTCTGCCGGTTCTCCACCGTGGAAGCCAACGTGTTGCGGCGCCTGAGCGAGGGAGCCGGCATCGACACGATGGCGCGCGAACTTGGCCTGGCGGCACCTCTGGTTCAGGAATACGTCAGGTCGGTTCTGAGAAAAGTGCGTGAGAGAACTGACCAGCAGCGCCCCTGATCGAACGTCTCATCCATCTCATTTCGCTCCGATGGCTTCCGAGCAAGGCACAGCCAGCTTTGGTCAATCGCGGGATGCGCGTCCGTGTGTCTTCCCGGGTACAGCCACCGTGCAGCCCTTGAGGCATTCTCAATGGGTCCAGGAGTGGAGGGCTGGGGGCTGACTTCTCCCTCTGGAACTCAGCGCCTCTGCTCACGCGGGGCGCTTCTCTTTGTCGAGGGTCTCGCGTGACTTACGCGCTCCAGGAATGCGGCCCCTGATGGGATGGGCCGTGCCGGTCAATCCGCATTGACGCGGTCACCGTACAGACCCGCTGGTTCTGCTCGTCCCGCACCTCGATGACAACATCACTGATATCGCCTCGTGCCAAGCGGCTTGTCCCAATCTCAGCCGCCGAGCGGGCCGCCGCCTGCACGGCCGCCTCGAGGCTGTCGAACTCGGCCCCCTCGTCATCGCGTACAGGCGACTTTAGGTTCTGGACATCAAAATAGTAGCGGGCCATGGCACTCTCTCCCGTTGGCCAGCCCCTGTTCTGTTTTGGATTGTCTAACGAGCCGGATGCATCAAGGCGCCCTGGCCAGGGGTGCTGTCTTAAAAACCCTCAGCCAGGGCGTCAGCGGAGGGGAAGCCCTCCAACCACCCCCGCGCCATTGACCAACGGCACCGGAGCCTCTGTTCGGGCTGATACGCCACGCGCCCGGTACACGCATCTTGCCGTAGCCATGGTAAACAATGTGTATGCGAAGGATGCCACGACTCTCGCTTGTCCTGTCGTGTCAAGTTGAGCTTACTTGCGCACGAGTCGTGAGCAACGCCCTCTTCGGACCCTGCACGGGCCTCCCGACTTTGCCGGGAGAAAGGTGCGTCCGCCTACCCTATGTGCACGTCTGCCGCCGCTCCTTCACCCGCAATTCCATCAGCCGTCGGCTGCGACAATTGTGCATCGCACAAATTGCGCGCGCGCTCGTTAGCTTGTCAGGTGCCGGGGAGACGGGTCATGGGTGACAAGAAAAGCATTCCTGCCGCGTGGGGCCAGCGTCGGACACGCTATGATCCTCCTGGTCTCGATGAGGCCATCGCGGCTGCACAGGGCCTGACGGACCGGGTCGAGAGCCAAGTTGCCATCGCGGCACAATTGATCGGTCTACCGGAAGAGGAAGTCCGAGGTCGCGTGCTGATGGTGCGGGCTCAGACCAGGCAGAGTCGACCGGGATTGGTCCGAGAACGGCAGCCCGAGATTGTGGTCGTCAAACGGCGCAGTCCCCGCGCCACCTGAGCCTCCTCGTAACCGAACCTTCACGTCGGTTTGCTATCGTTCAAGACATCCGAAGCAAGAGCGCACGCACAAGAAAGAACGTACCACACCAAGTAGCCTGCAGGGGAAGCGCCAGAGGGCTCCAGACGCATCAGAGGAGCCATGACATGGTCTTGTACACGCTTTGCAAACTCGCCTCGCTTAAGCGGCCGTCTTCGCCCTTAGTCATCGGACGGCATCTGACTTGGATCCGCCATCAGCTTGAGCCCACGGATGAAGAGCGCGACGCGGCGCATCTCGCATCAGCCGCAGACCTGCATGAACTGGAGTTCCGCATCCGGGAACTCGATCGTCCAGATCGGCAGAGACGCGGACCGTTTCATCATTTCTGACGCGTTCATCAAGTCGCCCAATAACAATCTAGGCTTGTTGGTGCGGGAGCTATGTCGGCGGTCCGGTTCGATGTGGAGAGCGCGATGCAATCTGCCTTCGTGGTTGGTCAGCTCGTCCGCGCCAGGGGACTGGACGTCTGTGTGAAGTAGTGCGCGTTCTTCCGGTCACAGAGGATGGCATGCTCCTGTACGTGATCAGAAATGAGCAAGGGGCAGAACTGATTACACGACACCATGAACTCCGAAGAGCGTAGGCCGACATGCGCGGGCAAGCGGCGGCGAGACCGCAAAATGGGTACCGACTACCGGCAGCTCATATCATGCACGGACAGACGAGACGATCATTCCTTGGCTTCCGCATAAGGTGGCACCAGAGCGAAGATCATCTGCTTGTTCGGAATACCTTCTAGGACGAAACTGCCGAGAGGTTGTATTGTGTCAGCAGGAAAGTACGCTGCCATCTCTCGCGAGCACACAGCAACCTGTCTCATGCTCTTGGCGACCGCTTCCAATCGGCTGATGAGGTTGACTGTGGGGCCAACCACCGTGAAGTCCAGGCGATCGGCGCTTCCGATATTACCATACGTGACAGGGCCAATGTGCAGACAGCCGACAAAGTGCAGATCACTCAGGTGAGCGGCCTTCCTCAGGGCTGCCTCCAGGGCACAGCGTGCGCGAGCACAGGCCTCCTCTCGTCCACCAGCTTCGACAGGAAAGATCGACAGCACGCCGTCGCCGATGAACTTCAGAACGTCACCCCGCTCGGAGCGAACGGCCTCGACGATGACCTCCAGATACTGATCGGGGCGTTCCAAAAGCTGGTCGGGCGCCAGTTGCTCCGCAAGCGCCGTGTACCCCCGCAGGTCCGTGAGCAGCACGGCCGCTTCGATCTCCACCTGATCGCCGCGGCGGATGGCACCTGCCGCGATGCGTCTGGCCGGACCATCGCCGAGGTAAGTCCGCAGCAGGCTCTCGGTCGAGCGTCGCATGGCAGCTGGCTCTAACGCTGCGGCCAAGAATGGGCTGAGCTCCTGAATAAAAGTGACATCCTCTGGACTGAAGCCACTGACGGCGTCTGTGGTGAATGCGGCCCCTTGCACCGAGCCGTCACCGTAGATGTAGGGAAGGGCAGGGTAGTCGGTGCTGCCAGCTGCGGCCAGTTCGAACAACACCGGATGATCCTTGGCTGGGTCCAAGTGCTTCAGGGAGCGCTGAAAGCGGGTACGGGTTTTGATCACGTGCTCGAAAGGGCTGCCGGCATAGGAACTCGTCGCCAGCATGCTGCGGGGAACGATATACTCCTGGGCGTCAGCCCCACGCACCCAAGTGATCCCCCACGCCCCGATGAGAGGATTGGCCAGCCGCTGCCCGAGCCGCACCCGCCAGAGCGGAATGCCAGCATGCACCAGCCCCTCGCAGGTCTGCGCCACGATCTCGACTGGCGTGAGGCTCACGCGGGCGGGGCCAGCCAGCCAGCTCGCAAGATCGCAGACACGGATATCTGGCTTCCGCCGGCCGGGCATGGTCGTCCCTTCAGAACCATCACGGAGATTACCTGCGGTGCGATGTTGCCATCACGAGGACGATCTCTCGTATCCCAGTATTACTCCTCAAAGCAGGAGCCACTGTCCAGGATCGTCCGAACCGCATTCACCAATGGCCCTGCACAGCCCAGCTCCGGATGATTTTTCAGTATCGCTCCCATGGCACCCCGACAGACGCGGGACATGACCAACTCAAGACGAGAGCGGACTGGTATAGAGAAAATCTGCCCAAAGGTGGGCACATGCTCCCAATCGAAGGCAGCTGCCGAGTGTTGTTGTCTTACAGAGAGAACATGGCTTCCTTAGTTTGTCGGGACTCAATGAATTCACAGGGTGAACGACACTCTGAGTACCTCGGCCTCAAGCGTCGTCTTACCCAAAAGCCGCTGCAGCTCGCGGACCCAGTTCTGGAGGGCGCGGCAATCGGAGGCCGGCTCGTTTTGGTTATAAAAGTAAACCTACAACTGAGTTCCTGCTCAGCTTGTCGTCTAGGAAAGAGATTGCCTCTGCGGGGCGTTCACCGTCCTAAGCCAATACTAGAGCTCAGAATTTCAGCCCTGTGCCCACGCCTGCGCAGGTTGGTTCAACGCGGCGCCTGTGTTCTGCCGCCGTTTGCCACCCTGCTGGCACGAGTGCTACCGAAGCAGATAAGGAACACTACGGAGGAGCAGCCGAATGAATGATCAGACGTCGGTGAGCCATGACGCAACCCTGACCCTTCATGCCGGAGCGGGGCCTCGGGAGGTCGGATTGCCGGCATCGTCCCCTCCGGTGATGGCAACCAGCTTCTTCACTCATCCAGACGCGGTGGGTTTCTCAGCCAATGATCTGAACGAAGCTGCGCCTCATTTCTACACGCGCTGGAGCAATCCGACCCTCGCGCTGCTGGAAACTCGCTTGGCTGCACTCGAAGGTGGCGAGGCGGCCCTCAGCTTTACCAGCGGCATGGCGGCAATCAGCGCCCTGTTTCTGGATCGCCTGAGCAGCGGTGATCACCTGGTTCTGTCCAATGTCTGTTACGCAGGTGTTGCAGAGCTTGCCCATGATATTCTGCCCAAGCACGGCATCGCCGTCACAGCCGTCGACGCGTCGAACCTTGAGGCTGTGGCTGCGGCAATGCGGTCAAACACCAAGCTCGTCCACGTTGAGACGCCAGCCAATCCGATCCTCCGCCTGTCCGATATAGCCGCCATCGCTAAGATCACCCATGCTGGCG
>NZ_JAMXFI010000203.1:0-8389 GCF_025460875.1 Microvirga yunnanensis | reverse complement strand
CATCGGACCGGAGCGCAGAAGGATATTGCCCTCTGGTGCACCGGGATGGTTATGCAGACCGAAGATCGCATCGAAGGGAAAGCGCTCGAACAGGCCATCAGCGATCATCGCTTGAGCGCCGCTGATCTTGCCGGCCTCTTCGGCAGGCTGGAAAATCAGCGTTACAGTGCCGCTGAAACGACGGGTGCGAGCAAGATACTCAGCCGCACCCAGAAGCACAGTCGTATGCCCATCATGGCCGCAGGCATGCATCCTACCAAGGCTCTTGCTCGCATAGGCAAGGCCCGTCTCTTCGGAAATTGGAAGAGCATCCATGTCGGCGCGAATGGCAATACCCTTCTTTCCATTTCCCGCGCTCAGGCGCGCAACGACGCCGTGGCCGCCGACGTTGCGGGTCACCTCATAGCCCCAGCTCTCAAGCTTCTCGGCAACAAAGCGTGCCGTTTCAGCCTCCTCGAAGGAGAGCTCCGGATTGGCGTGAAGATGCTGGCGGATGCCCGCCAGTTCTGCTTCCATCGCATCGAAATCCGACACGCGGGCAAAAATGTTGTCGTTGAGCATGAGATTCATCCGAATGGCGGCCGAAGGATTGGCTTCAAGGCCGGGAGGCTGGTTACTAATTTTCAGAGGAAGCGCGATAGGAAAGCCTGTGTGCGCGGGTGCTGCGGATTGCCGATCACATCCTCCGGATCGCCCATCTCGACAATCTTCCCACCATCCATGAACACCACCCGGTCCGCGGCCTCACGGGCAAAGCTGATCTCGTGGGTGACGACGATCATGGTCAAACCCTGCTTGGCAAGGTCACGCATCGTTGCCAGAACCTCACCAACCAACTCGGGATCCAGCGCTGATGTCGGCTCATCAAACAACATCAGTTTCGGCTTGATGGCCAGAGCGCGAGCAATCGCAACCCGCTGCTGCTGGCCACCAGAAAGCTGACGAGGATAGTTGTTCGCTTTTTCCAGCAAGCCGACGCGCTCGAGAAGCTTCATGGCATTCTGGGATGCTTCCTTGCGGCTTTCACCGTGAACTCCCACAGGTGCCTCAATGATGTTCTGCAGCACCGTCATGTGCGGGTAGAGGTTGAACTGCTGGAACACCATGCCGATTTTCCGGCGCTGACGGGCAATGGCATTCGCAGACAGCTTTTCCAAGCGATTGTTGCGAACGCGATAACCGATTTGCTCGCCGTCGACTTCGATCAGGCCTTTGTGAATGGCTTCCAGGTGGTTGATGCATCGCAGGAAGGTTGATTTCCCCGAACCGGAGGGCCCAAGGATCACCACGACCTCTCCCGGCATAATGTCAAGGTCTATGCCTTTGAGAACCTCGAGATGATCGAAGGATTTATGGACGTTGCGTGCCCGAACGAGGGGCTTCATGGTTTGAACAGCGTTCAATGGTTTGCCTCCACAGCTGCTCCGGCATCTACTGGCTTTGCATCAGCTCCGTTCTGGCGTTCGCCGCGGCCGTAATATGCCTCAATATAGCTCTGCCCGACGTTGAGGATTGAGGTGATGAACAGATACCAGATGACTGCAACGAGCAGCATCGGGATGATCTCGAAGGTACGATTGTAGATCGACTGCACGGAGTAGAGCAGATCAGCCATGGCGATTACGCTGACGAGCGAGGTCGCCTTGATCATGCTGATCAGCTGGTTGCCGGTCGGCGGAACGATAGACCGCATGGCCTGCGGAATGATGATACGCCACAAAGCCCTGCCCCTCGTCATGCCGAAGGCTTCCGCCGTTTCGGCTTGGCCCCGGTCTACGGAAAGAAGGCCACCGCGGATGATTTCCGCCATATAGGCTGCTTCGTTAAGCGCAAGTCCGACGATCGCAGCCGTTATTGGTGTGATCACTGAATTCGTATCCCAGCTTGCCAGCGTCGGGCCGAAGGGGATCGTGATCGAAAGCTGCGGGAACAGCGTCGAGAGATTGTACCAGAAGATCAGCTGCACGAGCAGCGGCGTACCGCGGAAGAACCAGATGAAAAGCCCCGCGGACGAACTAGCAAGCCTGTCCTTTGACATGCGGGCGATGGCCAGCACCAAGCCAAGGATCGTTCCAAGCACCATGGCGATAACAGTAAGCCAGAGGCTGACGTAGAGACCGCTAATGACCGTCGGATCGAAGAGATAGGCTGCGACGACTGGCCAGCCGAAGTTCTCGTTATTGGCGACAATCCAAGCAAAGTTCAACGCAACGAGGAGGATGACCGCCCAGAGAATCAACCGGCCTGTACGGAAGGGAACGTGGGCGGTCGCCACGTCCCGGATGTTCGCATCGCTGGAAGGCGATGCGCTGGTCAGATGAAGTTGGCTCATTGCGGGAGAGTTCCACCAAGATTGATGCCTGGCTCCTTGATCATGTTGTTCTCAAGGCCCCACTTCTTCATAATCGCGGCATAGGTGCCATTCTCCATCAGCACTTTGATGGCGTCGAGGAGCAGCGGCCCGAGCGGCGAACCCTTCGGCACGACTGCGCCCTGATAAAGGTTCTCAAACCCATTCTTCTGGCCGACACCTGTCAATTCGAGCTGACCATTCGCCTGAGACACAAAATAAGTGAGCGGCGCCTGGGAGGAAAAGAAGGCTTCTGCGCGCTTCGAGCGCACGGCAAGGATCGAGCTCGGCTGATCCGTGTAAGACTGAACCACGATGGGTTCCTTGCCCTCGGTCTTGCACTTTTCTGCTTGGACTTGAATTACTCGCTCGGCCGAGCCGCCGGCCATGACAGCGATGCGATTGCCGCACGCAGTATCAAGCGAGGTGATACCCTTGGGATTACCCTTTTGGACCGCAAAGACAACGAACTCTTGAACCCAATCAACGAAATCGTTGGCTTCCTCGCGGCTCTTGAAATCGCCGACCGGGCCGAAGGCAAATTGGTAACGTCCAGAGTTCACACCAGTGAGCAATGCCGGAAGACCGCCGACTGTGGCATGTTCAATCTTGACGCCGAGGAGCTGACCTATTGCTTCCGTCAGATCGTCGCTTGCACCGGTCATCTCCGTTCCGGTGACGATTTCATACGGAGGGAATGAGCCATTGTTGACTGAGATCATCTTGCCTTCGGCGCGGATGTTCTCAGGCAGGCGCGCCCGCAGTTGCTCATTCACAGTCTGTTTCGGGATTGTTGCATCCTGCGCGCGGAGAGGGCTTGCCAGAACAAGGCTGGCGAAGGCAGCGGAAGCAATGAGTTTCAGATACATGTCGTGTTCCCTAATTTAAGTTCTACGAAAGCGCTTATAATCTTGGGCAAGACTTACTAAAGGCTACTCTTTACTTGCTAGGGAAGAGTTCAGCGGGCGTAAGCCGGCGAGGCAGGATTTTCTGCGCATAAAGTTCGTTGGCGAAGTCTGAGATCATAGTCTCGTTCGCCTCAAGCCCGCTGATATTCCAGGATGGCGGCAAATCGGCGGCGCAACGGCGTAGCTCGTCGATCATCCAGGGCGTCGTGTCGGCATACTTCTCCCGCTTCTGCAGCCACATGCGCTGAGATGCATCAATCAGTTCGCTGAGTTCGTCCACGACCCACGGATGCTCCTGCACAATCTGGGCCTTGAAGCCGATCAGGTGCATGCCCGGCACATAGCCGACCTCGTGGAAGTAAGCGACCTCGGCGGCCCTGAAGTCGTCAAGGACCTGACGGAACGGGGAGGCCTGATCGAAGAACCCTGGCGGCATGAACGGAGTGAAGATTGCGTTCAGACCACCATTCTTTAGAAGATCGACCATGGGCTGTTCGCCGGGTGCAGCTTCGATACGGCCTGGCCGACCAAAGCCGTCGAGCCGATCCGTGATCGGGTGAGCCTCTGTCAGCCGACCTGCGTACCACATAGCATCGTCGACTTCGACGCCTTCGCGGCGGATAGCAGCGCGGGTCCAGGTATTGCCGGAATCTCTCCAGCCGGTCACGCCGATCTTCTTGCCGGCGAGGTCCGACAACTGACGGATTGAGCTCTCCTTCAGTGTAATGATACAGCGGTGACGAAAGCCACGCATGATGAAGTTCGGTATGCCGACTACGCTGTCATCGCCGTCGTGTCGCAATTGCGCGTAGCGGCTGAAGGACATCTCTGCTGCATCATACGCCGGATCATGCCCAACGTTGGAAATGAGAGTGCCAACACGATCGACTTTGATATCGAGGCGAGGGGACTGAACGTCGCCCAGAACCAGGGGCGTCATGTAATCCCAGTCACGAAGGGCAAGTCGGAGGGTTAGCGGCATCAGCAATCACTCGCAACAAACTTGTGTTCCTTGCAGTTAAAATGTTCATATCGAATTGATCAAACCCTTTTACGTTACTGAACATTAAATTTGGTGCCGTATGGACGAAAGCAGAGACGCAGCTTGGTTTGCCGAGCAGCTGACGAACCGGACAATTCGTGGGATTGCCATCGAAACAAGAGCATTGATCCGCGCTGGTGCATTGCCGGTCGGTACTAAGTTACCGCCGATACGTGATCTCGCTTTCGCGCTCGGGATCAGCCCTGCGACCATTTCGGAAGCTTGGAGCGAACTGCGGCGCCAGAAGATCATCAGCGGGCGAGGACGAAATGGTACGTGGGTCAGCGGTGATCGCTTCGTCGCCCAGCCGCAACGCTTGGCAAGCTCCGGCAATTACGGCGAAGGCATCCTAAACTTGACCGCAGCTGTCCCGGATGTTCGCCTGTTGCCGCCGCTTGCGAACGCGATGGCCTATGGTGCCTCAGCAGAAAACCTCAACAGCTATGAGCGCAGCCGCATCTTACCGGAACTGGAGGAGGCGGTCAGGAACATCTGGCCTTATGAGCCGGAAGCGTTCTTGGCCACAAATGGAGGGTACAATGCGGTTTATACGCTGGTCCATGCTCTCGTGCCGCCAGGTGCAACGGTCGCGCTCGAAAACCCAACTGGCATGCGCCTCCTCGACATTCTGGAGGATCGCGGCGTTCGTATCCTGCCAGTTGAGTGCGACAGCGAAGGACCTTTGCCGTCATCCCTTGAGTCAGCCATGAAACTCAGGCCCGTCGCCTTTATCTTCCAGCCACGGTTGCATTCGGTTACTGGTCAGAGCGTCAGCCGAGGGCGCTTGGAAGGTCTCGCGCGGGTTCTGCAGGGCACTGATACGCTTATCGTCGAGGATGATGGAATCGGAGACATCTCCGCCGCGCCACGACATTCCATGGGCGGCCACTTTCCGGACCGGGTGATCCACATTCTCTCCTTTTCGAAGACCCATGGACCTGACCTGCGACTTGCTGTTCTCTCCAGCTCTCGGGCAATCGTCGATCAAATTCAATCCTATCGCAGCTTTAGTGCAGGCTGGACGAGCCGTATTCTGCAGGCTGCCACGGCTTGGCTGCTGCGCGATCCGGCGACACAAGACTTGGTTGACCATGCCCGAATGGTCTACCAAGAACGGCGCACTAATCTGGTCACCGCTTTACAGCAAAGAGGGGTAGAGGCCATGCATGGTACGGGTCTGTGCGCATGGGTTCCCGTATCATCAGAGCCCTTCGCGATGGTGACGCTTGCCGCCCACGGTATTGCAGTCCACCCTGGCGCCAAGTTCTCCATGCTACCAACATACCATTTGCGCGTTGCCACCGCCACTCTATCTGACCGCTATGAGAAGGTTGCAGATTCAATTGCGTTGGCCGCTGGCACGTGAGCGAATGGGACAAGGTATCTGCTCTGGAGTTTCTACGGTCGCATGGCCAACTGGAGCGTTCTAGTCTGAGCGTATTGTCTCGACCATACATGATTTGCGCATTATGCAGCGATGCAACTGCAACAGGCTGAGTAACAGTAGTGGGTTCGACCGCGAGCCTCTTCAGGACATGGGCCAGGATAGCAGAGCGATCCACGTAACTCGTCTTGAGTTAAGTCAATGTTCAATCATTAGTTGTCCTGCGGCTGCCAAAGGTCCGTAAGGTGCTCGCAACACAGCCCATAGCCGATAGCAGAGTTGCGAGCCACAATGCGGCAGACGTTGGGTTGTGTGGCATGAGCCCAAACAGAACCGCCACCAACGCCGCGCCCACAGACTGACCCAAGAGCCGCGCAGTCGATAGCATGCCACCGGCTCCACCACTCCGTTCTCGTGGCGCAGTTGAAAGAATTATCTTGTTGTTAGGTGACTGGAACAAGCCGAATCCCAAGCCACACAGGGACAGACGCCACACGAGATCACCTGTCGATGCTAGTGGTGAGAGCACCGCCAGCGAAGCAAGTCCGGTAGCGAGAATGGCAAGCCCGAGACCGCCAAGCATTCCCGGTGAGTAGCAGTCGGCCAACCGACCAGAGATGGGAGCGGCCACAGCGACAGCTAACGGAAAGGGGGTCATCAAGAGACCCGTCTCCGTCACGGTTCGACCGAGGACATCATGAAAGTAGAATGGAAGCGACACATAGGCGAGCGTCTGAGCCCCAAAGGAACAAATCGACGTCATCATAGACAGGGCAAACACCGGCACCCGGAGCAAGTCCAAGGGCAGAAGAGGCGCCGGATGTGCGATCTGGTATCGGACGAACACGTATCCGACACCAACGGCCGCTCCCAATAAAAGAGCCGAATATGTCGGGGACGGACCATCTTTCAGGCTGTTAATGCCTATGATGAGGAGGCTGAGTGTAAGGGCGTTGAGTGCAGCACCAATCCAATCGAAGCGTCTGGATGTGCGTGGTGTCACCGGCAAAGTGCGCGTGGAGATGATAAGAGCAAGAACCCCGAGCGGCACATTGATAAGAAAAAGCCATGGCCAGGAGGCAAGGGACAGGACCGCCGCAGCCACTGTTGGGCCCGCCGCGGAGGAGACCCCTACGACTAGCGCATTTCTGCCAAGTCCTCGTCCGAGAAGATTGTGGGGATAAATGAAGCGGACCAGCGCAGGATTGACACTCATGATGCCGGCCGCTCCGAGCCCCTGCAGAACTCGGCTCGCGATCATCATAGGAAAGGACGTAGAGACAGCGCATCCCAGTGAGGCAGCAACGAAGACTGCGAGTCCGGCACAATAGACCCGCTTGTAACCGAGGCTATCTCCCAAAGCTGCTAGCGGCAGCAACGAAATCGTTACGGCAATCTGGTACGCGTTCACCGCCCAAATGGCAGTTGCTGGATCGACAGCGAGATCCTGTGCGACGATCGGTAAGGCAACGTTCACGAGCGAGGTGTCAAGTACTGCCATCGTGAGGGCGGTGGCAACTGCCAGAAAGGCAAAGAGCCGTTGGGGTTCTGGCAGGCCATTCTCTAAGTTCATGACAAGCCCCTCTAGTTCAATAGTCCCCCCGGGCTTATCCCTCAGCGGTGTATGACCGGCACCGTTACCTGATTTGGATATCGCAAGTCCACACCAGCTGACAAAATCGGCGGAGGCGCCGCCCCTGGCATGGTCGCAAGCTTGAAATGAGGTCGGCGGCAGATGTAGGCTTTATTATGCTTGTACCCTGGAGGCGCCAAGGCAGATTGCTATACAAAAAATCCAGCATTTTAGGTTCCATAGTTTTTGTTCAGCGTGGTTTGTCTGTAGGCGCAAACTTAAATTGGCAACACTGAGCAATGTCCAAATGTGTTCATCCCTGGATTCTTGATGCTACGATAATATTTGATCGCTCCGCTCTGCAGCCCTGGCATTTGGCTCACTCATTACATAAATGTTGCTTGAGAAGATTTTTACTGACACTGCCCTGCAGCGCAATCTGAACCGAGCTCGATCTGCGCTTCGACCTTTTGATCATGCGACGTCGGACCCTTCAAGCTTGGGACTTAAGTATGCTGCGTAGCAGCATCATGACGTCGTCCAACTGCCAACATGCTTTCGAAATCCCCGCATAAACGTTGTCGCCAATGCCGAAGCTGGGTGCTGGGGCGAGCGCAGGGCAACGAACCCAGCGTCGATGAAGGGGGTGAATGGTTTTGCAACGATGCCCTTGTCGAAAAACTCCGCTGCTGAATAGGGATCCACGAGGCTGATGCCGCCCCCCTCGGCCACAAGAAGACAGGCAATGTGGGATAGAGGCGTTTCGAGCGAGACCGTTCGTGGGATTCCTGCAAGAGCCGTGTCGATCCTGGATCGGAAGAGGGTGCCCCGACCGATCCCTACGAAACGCTCACCCTCAAGATCAGCCGGCGTGATGCAGTCACGCCGCGCCAGACGGTGATCTTTTGGCATGATCACGACCGCAGCCACTGGGATAGCCTCGGCCTCCATTCCAATCCGGTCAAGCGGGCCATCCGCATATCCGAAATCAGCCTGACCACTTGCGACCGCGTCAATCACGAGGTGAGACGGCACTCCGCTGATTGAGATATGGACGCCCGGCCTACGAGTGGAAAACTGGGCGGCGAACCGGGTCAGGATACTTCCAGCAAGTGCTGGCATCGCAGCAATC
>NZ_JAMXFI010000202.1:0-8650 GCF_025460875.1 Microvirga yunnanensis | reverse complement strand
TGCACGAGCTTCCCAAGCGCCAGGCTAACGAGATGCTGACGCAAGTCATCGAGATGATAGCCAAGAGCTTGAAGAAGGGCGACAAGATCCGCCTGAGCGGTCTCGGCATCCTGCAGGTGCGCAAGCGCGCCGCGCGTACCGGGCGCAACCCGCAGACCGGCGAGCCGATCAAGATCAAAGCCTCCAAGAAGATCGCCTTCCGACCCGCGAAGGAGCTCAAGGAGGCGGTCTAGCCGTTAGCCGCAACCGGAGGGCTGAAGCGACCCCCACCCCGCCGGCACGCTGGCGGGGTGGGCCTGTTGTCGCGTCCGCTCAGGACAGGTGCTGAGCGAAGTGCTTGTTCATCTCGAACATGCTGACCTTGCTCTTGCCTCCGAATACAGCCTGAAGCTTCTCATCCGCGAGGATTTCCCGCTTGTTCGCAGGGTTCTGCAGGTTGTTGGCCTTGATATACTCCCAAACCTTGCTCACCACTTCGGTACGGGGCAGTGGCGAGGACCCGACCACCGCCGCGAGTTCATTCGAGGGCTGCAACGGCTTCGCCAGAGCGGGGTTCGGCTTCTTGGCGGCTTTGGCTTCGGTCATTGTCAAACTCCTAAACTGCGCCTCACTGCGATCCGCAGGGGCAAAGGGGGCGGGACCATGGCCAGCAAAGATTGAACGGTTCCTTAATCCCGCACTGACCATGCCGGCGTCAGCATGGTGGGTTCAATTGATTGCCCGCATAGAACGCAGGCAATCATAACAGAACTTACCGCGCTCTCCACCCTCGCAAGAAAAGCCCTTAATATGCTGGCGGAGGGCGAGGAGGTCCGTTACGCCTCAGGGGTAAGTTTGTACACCGAGCGCGAGCAGTTCAAAGCACGTCGGAAGTCCGCCTCGCGGCGGAAGGTTCGTGGGATCGGCTTTGCTACGATGGACGAACTCCGAAGGGAGGGTATGATCGTGCCGGTCCACCATACGTCCGTCTCTACCTACTATCGCCTCAAGCCCACTCCGTGAAGTAAACGAAGCGGTGGACCTTAACAATTTGAATGTCGGGACTAGCCTGCGCAGCTGAATTCTGATATTGAAGCTGCCCCGCGGATCTTCCGCTCGGTTCACAGCCACAGCCAGAGGAGGCGTTTGATGTCTATGCGAATTTGCACGTACGAACGCACCGCTCTCCTCGTCACGACTCTAGCTGCTGGTGGCTCTAATGAACCCGACCGTATTCCCTTTGCCCTTTGTAGGGCTCGCCTTCCGCTTTGAATTTGTTCGCGTGCCGCGTAGGCCTGCGAATGATCACGCGCGGCCTGTGGCAACAAACGAACTCGATCACCTGCTCCGTCACGAACTTCAGCAGGCGCTGCGTCACGAACTCAACCCGCACATGCTTCGTGATGTCGGTCTCGACCACAGCCGGACTGACTGATGTTCTGGCCGCAGTGCGATCCACTGATCGTGTTAGGAACTGACGGTGTGCTTTGCCGCACATCGGCATGCCGTGGCTACATCTACATAGATCGTGCGTTGCCGGAACACATCGCACGCGCCCTGGCGAGAGGTCTAGTGCTCAGCCTCCCGCCGGGGCAATTCTGCTTGTCCACAGCCTGATGTTGAACCAACGAGGCGCTTGGCGTATTATCGTGACGTGGTGTTGCAACCGGCATCACACAATTCGCCCTGACAGCAAGCCCCGCACGGCTAACTCTGTCAGGGCGTTTTCGTTGGGACAGCGTTGACTGAGTTTGGTCTGCCGCCTATCTCCCAAGTGTGGTGTCATTCCCTTGGACCACGGACGCCTTGGTTGAGGTTTAGCTCGACACCACCTTATCCAAAGGCAGAACTTTGCGGCAGGTTTTCGCAGGCAAGCGAGAACAACGATAGGCTCAGCATCCATCGCTGAGGTACGCCCCCCGCCCGCACGAAGAATCTGCGACACAGCCCCGGATGATGGCGGTCGCGAGCAGGTCAAGGCAGCTCAGATCGCCCGATATGAAAGGCGCTCCTGATGCTCGGGTTCTCATTAGGACAAAAACTCTCGAACTTATCTAAGCCCACGGCAGGACTTCCGAACGTCCTTGGGCTCTTCCCGGCCGAAGGGGCGTCGTGGCTTTCGCCGTCAGGTACCATGGGTAGGCCGGCCTGAAATCGTCACATTCGTGCGCGACCTCAGGGGTGACTCTTCATTAACCATCCCTCCGCCCAAGGCCACCAATGCTCAGACCTCTTGTTGCCCTGGCCCTCGTGCTCGCGATCCCGGCCTTTGCTCAGACCAATAGCCGTCCTGACATCATCCGCGGCCTCTGCCGCCCTGATGGCTGCGACGAGTTCGCCATCCTGGCAGCCTCCCCTCTGACCAGGACAGGGGAGGGCACACTCATGCAGACCCGGGTGAAGACTTTCCATGCCAGTTCATCTGGTCGCAGGGAACTCAGCGAGGAAAACGGCTATGTGTACTGCTCACAAACCAAGCCGGCGATCGTGGCCGAAAAGGGTGGGCATGCCATGGCCTTCTATCTCGCGCCGTTCTCCACCCAAGAGAGCCGTGAGACCATCCGCCAGAACGCCAACTTCCATGCCCTGTACTTCAGCATCTGCCATAGCATGGAAGCGGGCCGAGCGGCGGTTCAGAACTTACCGCGTGTGGCTCAGGAGCTCGGCTATCGGGTTGCACTGCCCCAGTCACAGTCCGTTGCCCTAAACCGGGTCGAGGACATCCTGCCGCCTGCAAGCCGGCGCTCTGCGGAGGCGCGGCATGACCTGCGCCCAATGCCACCGACAAACATGCCGCCTGCCATGTCACAGCAGGACTGGGCTGTTGACGAGTTCAGGGAAACCCGTGAGGCGATGCCACCCGGTCCGCAGCCCAATGTTGTGGAGCGGGAGGAGGGGCTGTTGGCCGGTCCGCGCCGCCTGACCAACCGCGCCTTTGATGCCCTTGATGAGGTCGGCGACTGGATGCTCGGACGGCGATACTGACCCGAAGGCAGAAGTGCTATTGGTCATTAAGGTAGCGTAAGCTGCCCGCCTGATCTTTGGACAAGAAGCAGCCTATGAGTTCATCGTCACAGTGGACCCTCTTCATCGCCCGCCCTGGACGAGAGCGGCAGCACATCATCCGGGATCCTCACGGCGAGCCGCGGATCATCTTTGGCGAAGACGATGGCACGAGGATCAACGATCATCTCGCCAAGTATCTTGTCGAGAGCCTAAATGCGGGTCTCATTCCAGAAGACCCGAACCCGGACGAGGGCTGGTTTCTGGACAGCCCGGGAGAAGGCGCCGAGCCGGATCCGGCCATTCTCATTTGTGACCCTGATTTCGAGACTCGGCTCGAAATCCTCGATTCGGAAATCCCTGAAGTGGATCAGGCGCTGGGCCGAAAGGTTGTGGCTCTAATCAATACTTACTTCATGCAGAACGAGGTTTCACATCCAATCGCTTCCTCCGGCGGGTGCCTTCTGTAAGCCATCCTTGGCGGTCGCTTCTAACGCAGTACTCAATCAAGAACACATGCTGCGCCGATCCCATGGACGGCGAGGGCGGTCGGCTTGCCTTTGGAAACTGTCGGGCTCTGCCAGACGTTACCAGTGGCCAAGGGCCGCTAGCCGTCAGAACTGCGAATGGACCGAGAACTAGCCTCATCGCCGCCTTCAGCAATGGCTGCACAGGCCTCCAAGGGCCTGGATGCGCCCGCCGTCGCCCGACTGCTGGTCGAGATCGGGCAGCGGCTCGTGCTCGCGGGTGAGAACTCGTACAAGGCACGCGCCTATACCCGGGCGGCCGAGGGCCTCCTGCTGCTCCGTGAACCCCTCGAGGAGGTCATCGCGGCCGGACGGCTCAAGGAGATCCCAGGCGTGGGCGCCGCCCTCTCAGAGACGATCCAGCGTTTGCACCGGGACAGCACCACGCTGCGCCTGGAGGCTCTGCGGGCTGAGGTGCCAGCGGGCGTGCTGGAGCTGCTGGCGATCCCGGGCCTGCGCCCGCAGAAAGTCCTCGACCTCTACCGCAAGCTCGGGATCACCAGCGTCGATGAGCTCGAAGCGGCTGGCCGGCAGGACCGCCTCAAGGCGACGAAGGGCTTCGGTCCTGCCTTTCAGGACAAGGTCCTCGCAAACATCGAGTTCATGCGGCGTTCGTCCGGGCAGCGGCTCATCCATCGCGCCGGCGAGCACCTCAGCACCCTGGAAGCAAACCTCAGGCGGTCGCATCCAGAACTCACCCGCATCGTTCCCGCCGGCGACTTCCGGCGTGGCACCGAGCTGGTGTCGGACCTCGCTCTTGTGGCCGAGACCCCGGCTCGCTCAGGGATTGAGATTGTCGATCTCTCTGAGGGGGCCAGAGTGTGGCTGGCGGACCCGCCGCACTATGGGGTCGCCCTGGTTCTAGCGACAGGCTCGTCCGAGCACATCGACGAACTCCGATCTCTTGCCGAGCGCCGCGGCTTGCGCCTCAATAGACAAGGGCTGTACCGCGGGCAGCACCTCGTTGACTGCGTGGACGAGAAGGACGTCTATGCGGCTCTCAACCTTCCCTTCATCGAGCCCGAACTGCGGGAGGGCAGGGGAGAGATCGCCCTCGCCGTGGCGCGACGATTGCCTCACCTCGTGGCCGATCAGGACATTCGGGGACTTCTGCACTGCCACACCGATTTCTCGGACGGCAGCAACACGCTCGAGGAAATGGCCGAGGCAACGCGGGCCAGAAGCTATGAGTATTTCGGTGTTGCGGATCACTCGAAGACAGCCAGCTATGCCGGTGGGCTCTCAGTCGAGAGGGTCGCTATCCAGCACGAACTCGCGGACGAGTTGAACAGACGCTACCAAGGTCGCTTCCAGATCCTAAAAGGCATCGAGTCCGACATCCTCGAAGACGGCTCGCTCGACTATCCGGACGCGGTCCTAGCTCGCTTCGACTTTGTGGTCGCGAGTGTGCACAGCCGCTTCAGGCTCGATGCCAAGACCCAGACCGAGCGGATAATTCGGGCGGTCTCCAACCCCTTCACGACCATTCTTGGCCACATGACGGGTCGGCTGCTCCGCCGCCGGGAAGGCTATCAGATTGACGTCGAGAAGATCTTGGAGGCATGCGCAAGGCACGGGGTGGCAGTTGAGATCAACGCCCATCCTTCCCGTCTGGATCTGGACTGGCGCTGGCATCAGCGAGCCCTTGAACTCGGGTGCATGTTCAGCATCAACCCGGACGCGCATAGTGTCGACGAGCTCGATCTCACCGCCTGGGGTGTGTTGATGGCCCGCAAGGGAGGCATTCCTCCGCACCGGGTGCTGAATTGCCTGGGGCGTCATGAGCTCGTAGGCTATCTCACCAGGCGGGCTATGCCGCTCAACGGGGTCAACGCAACATAAAGCTGTGCCCCGTCGCCGGGAGCAGGCGGGCAATGTCAGCGGTTTTAAAAGAATCCCGCTCGGTCGGTGAATGAGCCGCCAGGTAGCGGCTAACCCCGATCAGGACATGCCCGCCCTGGCGAGTACCGGCCTGTACCCCGAACTGGCGTACCGCGGCCTCGAGCATCTGGCAGGCATGGAATCCCGCGTCCTCGCGGGTGCAGCGCGTGCGTCAGTGTCTTGATCAAGTCATCAGGCGGGTGCCCCAGTGCGAGATGCGGCGGCATGAGGCAACCTACGGCATCCACCTGCCGCTGCAGGTCGAAGGCATCGGGCAAGGCTGCGCGGATATCCTGCGGCGATTGGGGCATGCGGGCGTTCCGTGCAGCGCTTTGTCTAAGGAGCGGCCATGGCCAGGTCGCATAGGCTCAGGCAAACGACCTGCGGACGCCGGCAACGCTTGCAACAGTCCTGCGTTAGAACGAGCAGCCCGCGTGCAGGAGGATCATAATGCCCATCGATTACCGTTCCGAGCTAAAGCGGCCCGTAACTTTGGCATTGGCTGGGGCTGCCATTCTGGGCTGGCTTCTAGCCCTTGGCGTTGGGCTCTCTTCCTCCGACCAGCGGCAGAAAGCCCAAACGGAACTGATCCGCCTTCAGCAGACTGAAGGCACCCTGCGACGGCAGCTCGATGAGCAGCAGCGCACCGGAGGAACTCTGGCAGACTTGCAGGCCAGGGTCGCCGGTGCGGAGCAGCAGCTGGCCCAAGTCGCGCAAGTTCGAGAGCAGGCCCAGGCGCAAGTTGCAACCCTGCAGCAAACGGCACAGACGTCGCAGCAGCAACTCGCGCAGACCGCCCAATCCCGTGATCAGCTTCAGGCTCAGCTCGGGACCCTGCAGCAGTCGCTCCAGACAACCCAGCAACAGCTGGCCCAAGTCACGCAGGCGCGCGAGCAGGCCCAAGCGCAGCTCACCGGCACTCTGCAGGACCTGCAGACGCAACAACAGCAACTGACGCAGCTCACCCAGGCCCGAACAGAGGTTCAGACCCAGACCGCCACTGCTCAGAAAGCGCTGCAAGCCAACGAGCAAAATGCAGCCGAGCTGAACCGCAATGTGTCGGCACTGTCGCAGCGCCTGCCGGAGATCCAGAACCAGCTCCAGCAGGCAGAGCAACGGCTGGCTTCTGTGAAAGAGGAGATTGCCACAGGTGAGCAGACGCTCGCGACACGCAGGCAGGAAATGACCGATGTGAGCCGCCGGTTGGAGGAGGCCCAACGGGAAGAAGCAGCAGCTCGTGAGATGGTATCCCAAGCCACCCAGGATGTGGCGTCAAGGAGATCAGAGCTCACGGAGGTCGAGCAACGCCTCCAGCAGGCGCGCGAGGCACAAGCGTCCACTCAGGCAGAGCTGACCACCCTCCGCTCGGAGCGAGAGCGTCTGACAAGGGAGCAGGCTGAACTCCAGAACCAGGCAACTCAGCAACGGGCTGATCTTCAGGCCCAATTGGCGAGGGCAACGGATGACTTGGCCGCCCGCAACCGAGAGGTTGCAGAACTGGAAGGGCGGCTTCAGGCCACTCGTCAGGACCTTGCTGATGCTCAGAGCCAGCTGGCTGGGGTAAGGCAGCAGCTTGGCACGCCACAGGGTGCCCAGGAGTCCTCTGGAGCAGGGACTCCAACCGATACGGCTCCTATGTCGCCTGAAACGCCCCAATGATCAGCACGTGGGCCCTGCTCCTCATGCGTCCGGGCACGTCAGAAAACGGGTGAGGTGCTCGCTGATGTCAGCCCAGGTCAAAAAGAACCCGGCGCGGAGCCGGGTTCGTGTCGATAGGACCGTCAGGAGCATCAAAAGGGCTGCAGATTAACGCCTGATGCCATGGGCCCGTTCCTGCCGGATGCTCGGTTACACGCCCCTGCGGCTGCGGGAGAAGTACCAGATCGCGGCCGCGACAATGATCACCAGCAGAATGATCCACCAGTAGTCTGCGATCCCTCCACCTGTTGCCGCGGGAGGAGCGCCGGGCGCCGGGGAGGGGGCAGGGGTCTGCGCCCAGGCCGAGGGAACAGCCAGGAAGAGAAAGCCCATCACTGCTGTGAGTTTGCTCATGAGACGTCTCCGTGTGAGGAGGCCCAGCACAGCTACGCCACGTTCCTGCCAAGCTGGCCTTCTCGGGCAACGCAGTGTGCGACCGCATGTTCCTGGGCAAGCCGATCTGCGGCGCATAAGCTTTGATCATCATGACGGGAGACCGGAGCCGCCGCGATGATGAAGAGGGAGACGATCGCCATCGCAGATTTCTATGTGCCGGTGCGGCGGCGTCAAATACTTGATCCGCAGGAAACCTTCCGAAGCAATTCGCGCGGCTCGCTGCATGATAGCCTACCGTTCGCTCTGGCACCTTCTCTGTGTCTGTGGCCCGGAAATCGCGACAGGACCAGATTCCCTGGTCGTCCCTAATTGAGGTATAGCGGATCTGCGGCTGAACGTAACGGTGAGCTGACCCTCGTCCTTAGATGCGGGCCAGCAACTCTGCTTTCTTGGCGGCAAACTCCTCATCCGTCAGCACACTGTTCTTGTGTAACTCAGCAAGGCGCGCGATGTCCCTGATGGGAGGAATGCCATCCAAGACCGATAGCCAAGCCATGTTCTCAGCGCAGCCCCTTCATGAGGCATGTTGCATTGCAAAGCGGCGCGATGCCGCCGATATGAGCGGTGGCTGATTTCAACGCGGCAGCGCTTTCTCCCTCCCGGCGCTGTCGCATCGGCCGTTCCCTCTGGAAGGTTTTGACTGATTTGTCGGACCTTAGCTTTGCCGGGCTTCGCGCCCGGCTTTTTCTTGTCTGGTCCAAACCAGCCGTTGATGCGTCTTAACAAAAGGCTGGTCGAAAAGCTTTTCGACTTTAGGTGTGGGATCTGATGACCCGCGCGACAGCGCGTTGCCACAAAAGAGGCGACCTTGGCACTTGCGATGCGCGGCACGCATCCGTCAGGCCATTACTGATGAAGGCCCGTTTGTGGCAGCAGGCCAGCTCGATCTCTGGGGCATAGCGCTGAACCCAGCGAAAGATCGTGGAGGGGTCAACGGCGACGCCACGCTCTGACATCATTTCAGCCAGATCGCGGTAGCCGATCCTATACTTGCAGTACCACCGCATGCACAGCAGGATGGTCGCGACCGGAAAGCGGCAGCGCTTCAACAGAGACAACAGGGCGGCTCCTTGACGAACCACCCCTCGTTATCCCGTCAAGGTTAATGCAGCGGTGCCCTCCTAGGCGTAATTGTGTGCGACAGTCGGCTGGTCACCGACGCATCA
>NZ_JAMXFI010000201.1:0-10519 GCF_025460875.1 Microvirga yunnanensis | reverse complement strand
ACCGGTTTTGTCAGGAAGTCGACGGCGCCGCCCTTGAAGGCGCGCCGGCAGGCATTGACGTCCCCATGGCCGGTGATCACCACCACCGGCATGCGCTCGCCCTCGGTAGCGAGCCGCTCCAGGAGTTGAAGGCCTGAGAGGCCGGGCATCCGCACGTCGACGACGATGCATCCTTCCGCCTTCTGGTCTCGCCGCTCCAGAAAGGCGAGGGCGCTTGGAAAGGCCTCGACCGCAAACCCAGCTGCTCGCAGGAGCATCCGGAGCGCGTCGCGAACGTCATCATCATCGTCGATGAGGAACACGGTGCGGGGCAGATTCACTCAGCAGCCTCCTTCCAACGGCCGCCGAGCAGTGGCAGGCGGATCGTGAACACGGCACCACCCTCCGGCGCACTCGCCGCCATGATCTGCCCGCCGAAGCCCTCGACGATACGCTCGCAAAGCGAAAGGCCGAGGCCCATGCCATCGGGCTTGGTGGTGAAGAACGGCTCAAACAGGCGCGGCAGGTCCACGGCAGGGATCCCGGGACCCAAATCCCGGACCACAATCGCGGCCGCGTCCCTGTCAGCGGTTGTTGTGACGCTTACCGTCCGCCGCTCCTGCGGCAGGGCCTCGACGGCGTCTGCGGCGTTGCGCACGAGATTATGCACGACCTGCTCGACAGACACTCGGTCGACCACGCAGACAGGGTCGCTCGGGTCAAGACCGAGTTCCAGAGCGATGCCGCGGCGCTCCAGATCGCCCTGCATCAGCTCCGCAACGTTGCTGATCAGGCGGTTGACGCTCGTGGGTTCGGGGGCGGGCCCGCTGTTCGACACGTAGGCGCGCAAGCGCGCAAGGATGTCGCCGACCCGCTTGGCGAGGCGAACGTTCGCGTCGAGCACGCCGATGATTTCACCCCAGTCGGGGGAGGGGGAACGGGCGAGGCGAAGGCCCGCCTGGCTGCGGCTGAGGATGGCGGTCAGGGGCTGGGTGAGCTCGTGGGCGATGCCGGAAGCCATCTCGCCTAGGGTGTTGACCCGCATGGCATGCGCGAGCTTGGCCTGGTGTTCGTGAAAGCTCGCCCGCTCGCGCGCCTCGCGGGCCGACCGGCGCTCGCGCAGCACGAAACCTGCGAGAAGCACCCCAATCCCGGTGATGGCCGTCACAAGCGCAACAGCCAGGGGCGGCAGGAGTTCGCCGAGTCCGGGCTGCCGGGCCACCCGCAGGAGGAGTGGCTGGCTCCGGCTGCCGAGTGTTTTTTCAAAGACGAGGTTCGGGAGGAGCCCACCGGATGAAATTGGCTCTTCCGCCTGCGCGAGATAGCGCCCCGATGGGTCGCGCAGGACAAGGTTGGTCCCCGCCGGCAGGTCGCCCTCGGGCTCCATCAACCGCCGTGCATCGACTGTCATGACCAGAACACCAGCCTGAGCCGTCGTCTCAGGGAGGCGTTTGACCAGGTGATAGGCTTCGACGCCGTTCGGCTCGGCCATTACGACCGCTTGTCCAGCGGAGAGCTTGGCGGCGGTCGCCGCAAACTCGCTCATTCCGGGAGGCCCGGGCTGCCCCCTGCGGGTGGTGAACACCAGCTCTGGAGCAGGCCCGACACTGAGGACATCGATGGCGGTGATCCGGGGATAGAAGCGCAGGATGGCCTCGGCAAGAGCGCCCAAGGTCATGATCGAGCGGTCGGGGCTGGCCAGCACGGCGGCAAGGCTCGTCAGGTGCGCGTCATGCTGATCTGCCCGTTGTGAGACTACACGGTGCAGGGTGCGCGCCTCTCCCTCGAAGCCATCGCCGACGCGGACGAAGTTGACGGACGCGACGGCGACCGCTGCGATGATCGTCAGCGCGAGCCAGGCACCGAGAGCTCCTGCGGCACGACTATTCATGGGCGGGAAACAGGGTAAGCATTGTCACGAGACTAGCGTCGCATTGGTCGCCCGTCGACTGCCCGGCGTGGCTGTTTCAAGGATGGATGCTGGCTTGGGCAGGCTCAATGCGCACGAAACCAATCTATCCTACGGCTGATTCGCCGTGCGCGGACGCCCGTTCCTGAAGCCTCGGAGCGATCTGCCGTTCCGCCATGTCCTGCGCACTGTGTTTGACAGCTTGTCCGGGAACTGCTTTGCCAGCCCTTGACCCTTGAGAGGTACCTGGCGGCCACGCATCTCCAGATATCCGCCGACGGTCTGTCGGAAGGCTTGGTCGACACGACGCTCCGGGGATGGGACTTCAAAGGGAGGTCGCGGCCACGATCCCGAATTACCGGGTGATCCCTTGGGTTCTCCGGCGATCCGATCTGATCACTCATTGTGCCGACAGCATTGACTTGCTGCTCGATGAGAACAGCGGGATCAGTCTGATCGAGGCGCCTGTTGCCCTTCCCTCGATGCCGATCTCCTTGATCGCGCACAGGCAGACGGCAACCGACCCCGCAACGACCTGGCTCAAGCGCTTGATCGAGGACATCTACGCGGATCGGCAGGTCCGCAAGGACGCCGCCCGTGCGGGCAGGCCTCAGGCCACCCGCTCTCAAGAGAGGGAGCGGTATCAAACATAGGCCCGCATGAAGAACACGATCGTGGTGCCGGCGGCCAGCAACAGCGTCCCGGCCCGAACAATCGTAGATGGCAGGATCCGCCCGATATGGGCGCCGTACCACCCGCCTGCGATGGCACCGAGCCCCACCAGAAGGCAGGCCATCCATGCAACAGCGCCGTCGGGAACGCGCTTGCTGCTACGGAAAATTTACCCTGGGTGCTTCAAGATACCTGAGCCAGGCGTGTTGCGTATCAGCCCGAAAGAGGCGGGGTTGTTTCGTCCTCCGCATGCGCCCTGGCTGAGGGTTCACGACTCCCCTTGGCCAGGGCCTCAGGCGCTCTCAGCCGGAGGTCGGCAAGACCCCTCGGTGAGGGCGCTTTCTCACACGGATATGAGGTGAAACGCGCTCAGCTATTGCTACTCGCCTCTTGCTCCCCATATGGCCCTGCTTTCACCAGGTGTCTGATTGCTCATGATATCGGTCGCAGAGTACCGGCTCCACGCCGCGGAATGCCGCAAGCTCGCCCGGCAGCTGCCTGTGGGCCTCCAGCGCGAGAAGCTTCTTGGGATTGCCGAGCACTGGGATGGGCTCGCACAGGCCCGCGACGCCCAACTGCGCAGGAGGTTAGACGCTGAGGCGGGTAAGCCGCCACCGAACGAGGAAACTTGAGGCTGGCGGCTCTAGGCCGGGGCCTCTATGGACAGAGGCAACCATTCGCACCTGATCCCTGGAGGGAGCGACTCCTCGACGATTAGCTTCGACTGTAGAAGCGCAGCATCTGCTCATAGGTCTCCATGACCTAGCGGCCAGCCTCTTTCCTCGCCGGCTCTCGCCCCGAGTGCGGGAAGGGGTTCCCGGGGCCTGCAAAAAGGCATCGAGTGAAAACGAGAAGGAGAGCAGCGCGAATGTCCATGCGGATCATGTAGGGCACTCACACAAGAAACCCCGCTCGGGGTAGAGCCGAACGGGGTCTCATCTGGAGTTGCAACGCGGGGTGTTGCAGCATGGCTCCCGTATAGTACCAGGGAGTAAAGAGGTCGTTGCCCCTGCTGTCTTTATTGAGCCATGGCATTGCTGGTGGCTGCATGAGTTGGGTAGCCTTCCCGCAGCAGGATCCGCATGGCCTTCAGTTCGTCCTTGGGCGGGTTCTCTTGTGCCTCGAGGGCGCGGATTGCCATGAAGAGGGCGAGGGCGTTTATCCAGGCTTCACGAGGGCGGATGAGGCTGCATGTCATGCGGCGGCCCGCCTGATCGCGGGGCCGGCCGGAACCACGGTTCCACAAGGTTGATCAAGGGCTCCTCGCACCCGTTGGGCTCAAGGTCGCCGTTGTCCCCCGGGTCTGCATCCCCGTCGATTGCATCGAGGATGTCTATGGCTTGCTGGATCAGGCGCTCGGCATAGAAGCGCCACTTCCTGTAGTGTCTCCGTAGCGGTTATTTATAGTTCTCGCCCTATCTGGAGAATAGGGCAGTCTCTGAGCTCCACGAGGAGTTTATGCATGCGCGCTTTGACAATTGCCATCACCCTTGGATTGGTGGCTATGCCTCAGATAACCTACGCCAAAGAGAGAAAGCCCCTGCGGCAGACACCGACTGCATCGACCTCTAAGGTCGACACAGCCGAAGGAACGGATGCTCTCGTCAAAGCTGCCCGCGAAAGGGACGAGGCACGGCAACGTGCTTGGGATCAGAAGACGAAAAACATCACACGTGGGATCTGCACCGGATGCTGAGCCTTAGGTCCTGTTTGGACTATTTCGGTCCGTTTCACCACACCCCGCCGGCCGTTGAGGCTGGCGGACATGCGGCTACGCTTTGAGGCCGGCTATGTCTGAACGAGCCTACATGGAGACAGGAGATGGATCAGACGCGAAGGGTTGCCGACGCGGTCCTTGCCGAGTTGGAGACGCGGCAAGGCTTCCGTGAGTGGTGGGTCAGTATCGATCCGGAGACGCAGAACCAAATCCTGGAAGCGGTTGGAACCGCTGCTATCGAGGCTGTCGAGAACAGCGAATAGAGACGGCGAGCATTATAGGTCGCATGAAGCCATCCCCCTGCAGTTGATCCATGCCACGGCAGATCCTACAGAGAGCCTGCGCGGACGTGGCGAAACTGGTAGACGCAAGGGACTTAAAATCCCTCGGGCTTGCCCGTGCGGGTTCGATCCCCGCCGTCCGCACGATTCTCATCCTGGTGAAGTCCAGGTAGGAGGATCTCGTGGAGCCTATAGCTCAATGGTGAGAACCGGCCGCTCCTAACGGTCTGGTTGGGGGTTCAAGTTCCTCCAAGCCCACCACCTGCGGGCGTGGCGGAATTGGGAGACGCACTGGATTTAGGTTCCAGCGGCGCAAGCTGTGGGGGTCGAGTCCCTCTGCCCGCCCCATCTATCTGCCCGTCTGCTTAAAGAGTGGCACCGGCCAGCGAGATCTCCTGCAAAGGCCGCTCGCATCGACTCAGGAAACCAGAGTGCTGACCGGTGCCGCGGCCTCGGGAGCGGGATCATTGCGAGATGACACCGGGCGAAGCCGAAGCGACAAACTTGCTTGGGATTGTGACGGTTTGGCGGCCATCTACTGCGTCGCGATCATCAGGGCCCATCCAAAGAGGGCAAGGCCGCCGATCAGGCCAGCCCATTCGATCGAGCGCGCGAATGGAAGGCCAAATGGATCAGGAGCTTGGGCCTCGGCGTACATGTCAGGGCGCTGCTTCATGACCTTCACTGGTGGCTCACATACGGACAGCGTTGAACGCCATAGCCAGAAGTCCAACGGCACAGGCCAGTGCAAGCAGATTGCACAGGTGCAGCGCCAGATAATGAGCAGGATGGGTCTCGGTCTGGTTCATCGCCCGGCTTTTAACCAAACGATCCTAAGCTGAGCAATTATTCTTTTTGGTGAATGCCTTGCGAGGTTGGCCGCTGAGGGCTTGGTACCTCAAACCATCAGCAATCCCCCGGAGCAGAACCAACGCAAAGAGAGCCAGCCTGTCTCTCCAGGGCGTCCTTGCCGCCATTGCCGGGCTGGATGAATCCATAACCCTTCGTCTCGTTGAACCATTTCACAGTGCCAGTCGCCATTATCGTCTCTTACCCTCTTCGTCGGCGCGCATGGTCCCCACGACCTATTTTGCTCAGCCGCACCCTCCCAGCGGATAGAGGCGAGTTGTGGGATCTCAGCTTGGTAAGCACCATGGGGAAAATGCCTTCAGGTGCCAGAAGCCTTGTTGCAGACTGCGCCAGAGAGGTCAGATGCGGAAATCTCTGGCGCGGTACTCTAAAGATCTCTGGGGGCGGGCAGGAGGAAGGATCCCATTGCCTGGGATGGCCGCAGGATCGGCTTGTCAGGTCCTTTGACCACGAATCGGGTGGCGGCTGGATCGAAGTCGAGTTCCAGGTCCATCGCGGCCTTGAGAGCTTCAGCGTTGGCTGGTCCATAGAGCCGGTCAAGAGACGCCGCATCGTCAGCGGAAACGAGGATTGAAAGATCCGTCTTCTTGGCGGCTGCGGTTAGCGCTGTCATTCCCGAGATTGGCTCGGCCTGATCGGTGTTTGTGAAGATGAACACGGCTGACCGCTGTGGCTTGTCGGTCGCCTGGTCGCTGCGGCCGTGGATCGCTTCGTCAATGATCTGCTGCCACAGAAGACGTGTCAGGAGATTGTAGGCCGCGGCATGCTGGCCGTGTCGGGTCGGGCAGCACACATAAACGGTTGCCGGGCCGCTGATCTCGACCCCCTCAGAGGTACTGATGTTTCGGTGGGCCGCCCACTGGCCGCGCGGATCGCCGCAAGCCCAGGACGTCTCGGGAGTATGAAAGGGCACCAGCCGTTGCACGATCGCGTCATGAATTACCCGACGGCGCTCATCGGAAAGAGCCGCGTAGGCGCGCAACTCGAACAGTGCTCTCGGGCTCCCGGAGTTGTCGGCGGCGGCAACATAATCAGCAGCTTGATCGTCAAGACGGTGCTCGATGAGGACCGTGCACAGCCCCATCAAGGTCGGCTCGGCCAGACGCAGTCCGCCGTTCGCGACCTGAGCGGTGGCGAGCTCCAGCAGGCCCCAAAGAGCGGAGATCGCTTCCTGCTCGATGGTGTCGTTGCCATCGTTCATTTTGATCTCTGGAATCCGATCGTATCGTTCTGCCCATTGGGTGATGAACGTTTCCGCGACATTGCGCAGGCGACGGGAGCGAGTTTCCGGATCGGTGCCCAGATTGATGTCAGCGAGTGGATTGTAGGAGCTCCCATTGTGCCACCGAATGCGTGAGACGGGTCCCAGTTTGGCCCGGGTAGCAGCGGTGAGGTCGTAAACCTCTCCGGTCGGGTCGTCGACGATGTAGCTCGCCGATGTGCCCCGCAGAAGGGTCGGGACGATCACCCTTTCCACCCGCTGGCGCGAGCTGGCTCCGAGGAGGAGGGTATTGGCGTTTCGGGTCGTGCCGTGAGGAACGCCCCGGCGGTCCTCCCCGAGCATGAGGATCGCACCGTGGGGAGCGATGATGGCATCTTTAGAGAGCCCAAGTCCAAAGAGTTTTTTGAGAAGGTCTTTCACGTGGTCTGATCCGTTCGGGTGGACAGGAAAGAGAAAGCGACTGAGAAGTTCGAAATCCTGTTACGCAGGAGAGGAACGCACAGGTCCACGTTTTGCAGAACTTTGCGGCAGGTTTTCGCAGGCAGGCGAGAACAACGACAGGCTCGGCGCCCATTGCCGGGGTACGCCATCCCCGCCCGCACACGGAATCTGCGACACAGCCCCTGACGACGGCGGTCGCGAGCAGGCCAAGGCCGCTCAGATCGCCTGATATGAAAGACGCTCCTGATGCTCGGGTCCTCATCGGGACAAAAACGCTCGGACTGATCCAAGCCCACGGCAGGACTTCCGGACGTCTTGCATCCCTTCGCGGCCGAAGGGGCGTCGCGGCTATCGCCGCCAGATACCATGGGCGGACCGGCCTGAAATCGTCACATTCGTACGCGACGTCGGAGGTGACGCTTCGTTAACCATCAGCTCGCCCAAGGCCACCAATGCTCAGACCTCTTGTTGCCCTTGCCTTCGTGCTCGCGCCCCCAGCCCTCGCCCAGACCTATGATCGTGCGGACATCATCCGCGGCCTCTGCCGCCCTGATGGCTGCGACGAGTTCGCCATCCTGTCGGCTTCTCCTCTGACCAGGACAGGGGAGGGCACACTCATGCAGACCCGGGTGAAAACCTTCCATGCCAGCTCAAGCGGACGCAGGGAACTCAGTGAGGAGAACGGGTATGTGTACTGCTCGCGAACCAAGCCGGCGATTGTGGCCGAGAAGAACGGACGTACCATGGCGTTCTATCTCGCGCCGTTCGCCACGAAGGAGAGCCGTGAGACCATCCGCCAGAACGCCAACTTCCATGCCCTGTACTTTAGCATCTGCCATGGCCTGGAAGCGGGCCGGGCGGCGGGCCGGAGCCTGCAGGGTGTCGCCCAGGAGCTCGGCTACAGGGTTGCTCTGCCCCAGTCGCAGTCTGTGGCCCTGAGCCGAGTCGAGGACATCCTGCCGCCTGAGAACCGGCGCTCAGCCGAGGCGAGGAATGACAGGCACTCGGCGCCGCCAGCGAGCTCGCCGCCTGCCGTGGCTCAGCGGGACTGGGCTATCGACGGGCCGGCTGGCGAATTCGGAGGATACCGTGAGGCGATGCCACCCCGTCCGCTGCCTGATAATGTGGAGCGGGAGGAGGGGCTGCTGGCTGGTCCGCGCCGCCTGACCAACCGCGCCTTTGATGCCCTTGATGAGGTCGGCGACTGGATGCTCGGACGGCGATACTGATCCGAAGGCAGAAGTGCTATGTGTCATGGCGCCAGCGTAAGCTGTCCCCAATAATCTTGGGACAAGAAGTAGCCCATGAGCCCGTCGTCACAATGGACCCTGTTCCTCGCCCGCCCTGGACGAGAGCGGCAGCACGTCATCCGGGATCCTCAGGGCGAGCCCCGGCTCATCTTCGGCGAAGACGATGGCACACGGATCAACGATCGTCTGGCGAGATATCTTGTCGAGAGCCTGAATGCGGGTCTCGTTGTTGACTACCCGAACCTGGACGAGGGCTGGTTCCTGGACAGCCAGCAAGACGGCGACGAGCAGAATTCGGCCATTCTCATTTGCGACCCCGATTTCCAGAGCCGGCTTGAGATCCTCGACACAGAGAGCCCCGAGGATGATCGGGCGCTGGGCCGAAAGGTTGTGGCCCTGATCAATACCTACTTCACCCAAAACGAAGTTCCACTGCCAAGCGCTGCCTCCGTTGGCGCTTCACCAGAGAGGCAGCAGACCGGCTCCTAACGACGAACCATCGAGAAGAGAAAATCCTCCCGGTCAGGTCCACGACCAGCGCCTGCTAAGAACTTCTTGTCGAAATTACGCCTAGCGAAATTACTTATCGGGCTAAGTCTCCCTGCACTCGGAACAAGGTCAGCGCCGTGAAAGCGTCACCGTGCCTCCGGCGTTAACTCCTCGTTGAGCATACTTCCCTCACATTGTCCGAGGTTTCTGGGAGGTGGTGAGATGCGGGTGCTGCTGATCGAGGATGACATCTCTGTCGCTCAAAGCATTGAACTCATGCTCCAGCGCCTCAATGTCCAGATCTCCGTCGCCGATCTGGGCGAGCACGGCATCGATCTCGGCCGGCTCCCCGATTACGACATCATCCTGCTCGATCTCAATCTCCCGGACATGTCAGGCTATGATGTCCTGCAACAGCTGCGGCTTGCCAAGGTGAGCACGCCTGTCCTGATCCTCTCAGGCCTGGACGGCATCCAGAACAAGGTCAGAGGCCTCGGCTACGGCGCCGATGATTACCTCACAAAGCCATTTCATAAGGATGAACTCATCGCCCGCATGCAGGCCATCATCCGCCGCTCGTCTGATCAGACCGAGGCCGTCCTTCAATGCGGCGATCTGACGATCAACCCCCGAGTTCAACAGGCTGAGATCGCAGGCCGCCGGGTGAACCTGACGGGCACGGAGTACAAGATCCTGGCGTTTCTGGCTCAGCGCCAGGGGAACACGCTGACCAAAGAGATGCTCCTCAATCATCTGTATAGCGGGATGGATGAACCGGAGATCAAGATCATCGACGTGTTCATCTGCAAGCTGCGCAGGAAGCTCGCCGAGGCTTCAGGGGGCAGGGACTACATCGAGACGGTCTGGGGCCGCGGCTACATGCTGCGGGAGCCGCCGCTCGTCAAGTTGGCAAGCTAAGTCTCAGGCCCACTTGCGCCATCAGTCATAGGATCCTGTGCTGCCCCGAGATCCTGTGAATTCGTTCCGTCATGGTTATTGAGGCTGCGGCCTTCTGGTGTTTTCAATCTTGGGTGGCAAACCCTTTGCCCATCGACTGACTGACAGATTGCCCGCGCATCAGAAGGATCTCACCCATGGCGAAAGCTGCAACCAAGACGACAGCCAAGAAGGCGCCGGCCCGCAAAGCGGCCGCATCGCAAGCAGAACCGACTAAGACGGCCAGAACTGCCGACGCCGGAGCCAAGAGGTCTACGAAGGCCGCAGCACCGAAGACGTCAGCCAAAGCAGCCCGCAAGGGTGCAAAGAAATCCACTGGCACCTCGGCTGGCGCGATCCTCACCCTGCGCCACATCGCCGAGCAGTTGTCGGAAGTGCACGAGCTTCCCAAGCGCCAAGCCAATGAAATCCTGACCCAGGTCATCGAGATGATCGCCAAGAGCTTGAAGAAGGGCGACAAGATCCGCCTGAGCGGCCTCGGCATCCTCCAGGTGCGCAAGCGCGCCGCTCGCACGGGCCGCAATCCGCAGACTGGCGAGCCCATCAAGATCAAGGCCTCCAAGAAGATCGCCTTCCGGCCCACGAAGGAGCTTAAGGAGGCGGTCTAGCCGTTAGCTGTAACCGGATGGCTGAAGCGACACCCACCCCGCCGGCACGCTGGCGGGGTGGGCCTGTTGTTGCGTCCGCTCAGGAAAGATGCTGAGCGAAGTGCTTGTTCATCTCGAACATGCT
>NZ_JAMXFI010000200.1:0-11552 GCF_025460875.1 Microvirga yunnanensis | reverse complement strand
CGGTCTGACATCCGATATTGTTACCGACGGCGGGATGATCTAACCTCGCGTTTCTCACCTGAATGGGATCAGGGGCACGGTTGTCGTGACTGGATTGAGGATAATGCTGCGTTCATCGCAGCAGCGAGCACGATTAAGATCTAAGTGATGGCCTGGGGTGGCAAACCCTCTGCCCCACTCCCTCGTATGGTTCCAGCAGGGACCGAAGGAGCGTAATCCATCTCGCGGGCTTCGAGCAGGAGAGCCTCAGTCTCCTCTTGCTGCCCGCGGCCAGATTGCCGTTTTTCCCGTTGGGGGGTGGTGGAAACGATCGATATCCCGGGCAATCGATCAGGGCCGCTATGCACTGGTTGTGTCCTTGGACGCACGGGACCTCGATGTTGACCTTCACTCCAAGCTCATGACTCACCTGCCAGTCGAAGTTTCGATCTGAGGTGAAGGAGCGCCCCGTTTTGATGGGCAGATCCGTCTTCCTAAACCTGACCGATCAGCTGGACCAGAGACCATCACGGTCTCAGAGTTCTGCTGCTCCAAACCCGCTGTAATGTTGAGGTTCGCGCAAGCTCTATGGCCAGTTGGATGGCCGTGATTTGCGGAGCAAGGGGGAGCAGGCCGATGAACAGTGCCCTCAATGCCGTTTTGACTCGGCTCAGAACCTGAAAAGTCCTACGGGTAACCCCGCGGAGTGTTGTCTCCAGCCCCCAAGCTCCCGGTAACTTCCTGAGCCAAGGAAACACCAAGGAGCGCGAGCACCGATATGCTTACACGGCAATCCTTTCGGGAGTACCATGCATCGGTTGCGCGGCAAATCGGTGACCATCTGGCCTCCCTTCTGAGTATCTGATCAGCCAGAGCGGAATACAGGACATCTGCCACAGATAGCTCCTCAAGTTCAGCTGGTGACACCCGCGGTGTCCCGGTTCAGGAAGGAGCGATACGCTGGATTGTCGCTCTCGTCCCAGTACGGGTATCCCAGGCCGTCCAGACTGCGCTTGAGCTGCGCTCGCTCCACGGCAGGAACCTGGATGCCGGCCAGCACCCGGCCGTAATCCGCACCATGGTTGCGGTAGTGGAACAGCGAGATGTTCCAGTTGCCGGATAGCCCATTGAGGAACTTCAGGAGGGCTCCAGGGCGCTCCGGGAACTGGAATCGGAAGATCAGCTCATCCTGAAGGCCAGGCGTGTGCCCGCCGACCATGTAGCGCACATGCAGCTTGGCCATCTCATTGTCGCTCATGTCCAACACGGGATAGCCCTGCTCCCGCAGCATGGCGATGATCTGGCGCTTCTCTTGATCCCCTTCGGAAAGCTGCACACCGACAAAGATCTGCGCCGCCTGAGGATCCGAGTAGCGGTAGTTGAACTCGGTAATTGAGCGCTTGCCCAGCAGCTGGATGAAGCGGCGGTAGCTGCCCGGCTTCTCGGGAATGGTGACCGCCAGCAAGGCCTCGCGGTGCTCACCGAGCTCGGCCCGCTCGGCGATGTGCCGAAGCCGGTCGAAGTTCATGTTGGCGCCGCTGTTGATCGCGACCACTCCGTGCGGTCTTGCTCCTTCCCGCTCCAGGTACTTCTTCAGACCGGCCAGACTGACGGCGCCGGATGGTTCGGCAATCGCACGCGTGTCCTCGAAGATGTCCTTTACGGCTGCGCAGATCTCGTCCGTGCTGACGGTGATCACCTCGTCGAGCAGCTCACGGCAGAGGCGAAACGTCTCCTCACCGGCCTGACGCACCGCCACGCCATCGGCAAACAGCCCGACCTGGTTCAGGATGACCCTGCCCCCTGCGGCAAGGGCGGCTGCCATGCTGGCGGCGTCCTCCGGCTCGACCCCGATCACCTTCACCTCGGGCCGCAGGAACTTTGTGTAGACGGCCACGCCCGCAGCCAACCCACCTCCTCCGATCGGCACGAAAATTGCCTCGAGGGGGTCGGGATGCTGGCGCAGGATCTCCATGCCCACCGTACCCTGACCGGCGATCACGTCGGGATCGTCATAGGGATGGATGAAGGTGAGGCCCTTCTCCGCCTCAAGCTGCCGGGCGTGAGTATAAGCCTCATCGAAGCTCTCGCCGTGCAGGACCACACGACCGCCCTGCCCTCTCACCGCCTGGATCTTGATCGTCGGTGTGGTGCGCGGCATCACGATTGTGGCCTTGGCGCCGAGCTTCTGAGCCGCGAGAGCCACGCCCTGGGCGTGATTGCCGGCCGAGGCGCAGATCACTCCCCGGTCAAGCGCCTCGCGTGATAACCCAACCATCTTGGCATAGGCACCGCGCAGCTTGAACGAGAACACCGGCTGGAGATCCTCGCGCTTGAGCCGAATTGGGCTACCCAGGCGCTGAGACAGGCGCGGCATGGGATCGAGCGGGCTTTCGATCGCCACATCGTAGACCCGGGCGGCCAAGATCTTTCGGATGTAATCCTGCACGTCGGTGATGCCTTCTTGTTCAGTAGGGAAGCCCAGATGCTCCCGAGGGCTCCTTGTATTCCTAACCCAAACACGGCATCGGGTTCGTGAAGCCTACTGTGATAAGATTGGTCAACGGTTATAGGCTCAATCCAACCGCCACAACCGAGACGTCACAGTCGGCGTAACAAGCTGACCCGTCAACGCTTCAAACAACGCTTGCCCGTCACGAGTTGGATGTCTGTGTCTGTCTACAATCGTCGGAAGCACCAGCCACCGATTATTTGATCATCATCCGCCCTAGTGCAGACGCAACGACACGTTGCTCTTCTGTCGACAGCGCCGCGACAAGCCTTCGCTCGGTTTCTGCATGGTCACGCATCGCGGGCTCTACCATTCGGCGCCCTTGCTCGGTTAGCTCGACGATAACCCCTCGTCCATCCCTATCGTCAGCCATTCGGCGGATGTGGCCAGCCTTCTCCAGTTTACGCAGGAGGTTCGACAACCCGCCCGAAGTCAGGATCAGCGCGTCAAGCAACTGCTTCGGCGACATCTGGTACGGCGCACCCTCGACCCGAAGCGTCGCCAGCACGGCAAAAGCAGGATACTTCAACCGGTGCTTCGCCAGAGTCCGATTAATCGCCGTCAAGAAGATCTCGTGCAGATGCAGCAAGCGGCCGACGACGGCCTTGCCGGAGCAATCCACGTCCGGCAACTCCCGGCGCCACCGCTGCATGCCGGAACCGATGCGATCCCTCTCTACCAGTTCGCTGGTCCGCTCGGTTACAACAGGTTGCAGCGCACCATTGCGCATATTCGATCCTCCAAGGCGAGCCTATCTGGCCGATAAATGCACAGCACGATAGGGCGCAGGCAGCTAGAAGATGCAATATATCTTTCAATTATCTTTCTTGAAAGACAAATCTACCCGTGCCATGCTCCTCACCGAAGGGCAGGCAGAAGCACTGCCTTCGCGGTGCAAGGCCAGGGACCATTGGCTCCTGCTCCGCAACCAGACGGGAGCTGCAACCATGAGCCATTGTCTTCGCTACACGACGGCCGCCCTTCTCACTCTCGGCCTTTCCGCCATCGCCCAAGCCGAGGAACTCGTCGTGGGGGCGTTCGGAGGATCCTTCGCCGACAACGTCAAGGCCTGCCACGTCGCGGCCTTCGAGAAAGCCACCGGCGCGACCGTCTCCCTAAAGCTCGGCAATTCCTCGCAATTTGCGGCTGCGCTCCGGGCCACCGGCGGCAAGTCGGACATGGACCTTGTCTACATCGACAACTCGCTCGCCGCCCAGACCCACGGCGAGAACCTCAACGAGCGGATCGATCGGTCCAAGCTGAAGAACGCCGGCGACATCATTCCGACTGCTTGGGGCAAGGATGACAGCTACGTTGTCGCCATGGTGAGCGCCACCACGCTCGTCTACAACCCCAAGCTGGTCAAGACGCCGCCGACCTCCTGGCTCGATCTCGCCGACCCAGCCTACGCGGGCAAGTATGCCATCGGCGACATCAGCGGCACCGCAGGCCTGCACTATTTCCTGGCCTTGAACAAGCTGAAGGGCGGAACGCTCGACAACGTCGACCCCGGCATCGAAGCCATCAAGCCCATCGCCAAGGGGTCGGCGGTGCTCTACACCCAGGCGGACCAGTTGATCTCACTGTTCGAGCGGGAGGAGATCGCCATCGCACCCTGGTACCCGGATCGTGCCGGTGTCGCCATGGACAAGGGGCTTTCGCTTGCGGTTGCCTATCCGAAGGAAGGCGCGGTCGGCATTCTGCCGGCCGTCCTCATCCCCAAGGGGACCGCGAAGTCGGACCTGGCGCACAAGTTCCTCGATCAGATCCTCTCGGCGGAAGGGCAAGGCTGCTTCTCCGAGCGGGCCTATATCGGGTCGGTTAACACCAAGGTCCAACTCTCCGACAAGCTCAAAAAGATCGTGCCCTATGGCGAAACGCTGGAGAAGGCCTGGTTCATCGACCCGGAAGTCGTCGCCAAGAACTCGCCGATCTGGACGCGTCGCTGGCAGCGTGAGGTGGCGCGCTGATCCGGCAGCCTGACGAGTGGGAGCTTCCATGAGCGCGCTGAGCTTCGAGCAGCTGGGCAAGTCCTACGGGGATGTCGCCGTTGTTAGTGACATCTCTCTGACGATCACTGAGGGCGAGTTCGTCTCCCTGCTCGGCCCGTCCGGCTGCGGCAAGACGACGATCCTGCGGATGGTGGCGGGCCTTGTCCAACCAAGTCGTGGCCGAATCCTGATTGGCCGCGATGATGTCACCGCACTACCGCCGAACAAACGGGGGCTGGGTCTTGTCTTCCAGTCCTATGCGCTGTTCCCGCATCTCACCGTCTACGAGAATGTTGCGTTCGGTCTGCGCCGGCGCAAGGTCGCTGGCGCGGAACTCGACAGACGCGTGAAGGAGGCGCTCGCCATGGTCCGGCTCGCTGACTTCGGCGAGCGCTACCCGCGGCAGCTTTCGGGCGGTCAGCAACAGCGTGTCGCCATCGCAAGAGCCCTTGCGCCGCAGCCTCGCGTGCTGCTTTTCGACGAGCCTCTCTCCAATCTCGATGCGCAGCTGCGCGACGAAATGCAGATCGAACTCAAGCGCTTGCAGCGCGGGCTCGGCATCACCACGCTCTTCGTCACCCATGACCAGGGCGAGGCACTGTCGATGTCTGACCGTGTCGGGGTGATGGCCAAGGGCGTTATGCAGCAATTTGCTACGCCGGAGGAAATCTATCATCGGCCCGCAACCGGCTTTGTCGCCAGCTTCATCGGCAAGCCCAACCGGCTGCCCGGTACCGTCGCCTCCCGCGCCGGAAAGGGGGGCGTTTTGCGCCTCGGCGACGCCATCGAAATGCCGGCGGCCTCTCTCGACCAGCCGGCGGGGGCCAAGGTCGACGTCATCATCCGCCAGGAGGCAATCCGGCTTCTGAATGGCACGAGCGCATCTGACGGACTTCAGGGCACTGTCGCGCTTCGCTCGTTCAGCGGCGCGCGGGTCCAGTATGTCGTGCGCCTCTCTGGGGGAGTTGAACTCGTGGCCGAGACGGCCTCGCATGGGCCGAACGCGGCGCTTGCACCCGACACGCCGGTCACACTGGCGATCGACGCCGACTCGGTGTTTGCCATGCCGCCCGAGGAACCCAGCGCATGATGTCCACGCGTCATGGCCTGATGCTGATCGCGCCGCTGGCGCTGGTGCTCGCGGGCTTTTTCCTTATTCCCGTGCTGATGCTGTTGCCAACGAGTTTTGGCGAGTACATGCCGGGCTCCGGTGTGGTCAAGGGCGTCTGGACCCTGGAGAACTATACCCGGATCATTACCGACGAGTATTACCGTGAGGTGGTCTGGCGGACGCTCGGCCTCGGCCTTTTCGTGACCCTGGTCTGCCTCGTGCTGGGCTACCCGCTGGCATACCTCATCGCCCGTGGGCCGGAACGCTGGCGCTTGCCGCTGATCCTGCTGGTGATCTTTCCGATGATGCTGAACCTTGTGGTTCGGTCCTTCGGCTGGATCGCGCTTCTGGCCAATCGCGGCCTCGTCAACAACCTGCTGATCCAGATGGGACTGATCTCGACACCCATCAAGCTGATGTTCAACCTGACCGGCTTGATGATCGGCATGACCCACATCTACCTTCCCTTCATGGTCCTGATGTTGGTTGCAGCCATCCGGAATGTGCCGCGCGATGTCGAAGCCGCCGCCGCGACGTTGGGATCCAACCGACTCCACGTCTTCACCTCGGTCACGCTGCCTCTGTCCGCACCGGGCATTCTGGCAGGCTCGATTCTGGTCTTCGTGCTGACCATCAGCGCCCTTGTGACGCCGCGGATGCTGGGTGGGCCGACCTACAAGGTGATGGCGACGCTGATCTATGACGAGTACATGCAGCTTCTCGATTGGCCCAGCGGATCCGCGCTGTCCTTTGCATTGACGATCATGGCTATCGGTATCATCTGGCTGTCGAGCCGGCTGACCAAGCAATGGGCGGGCATGGCATGAGCACAGACCGCGAAAGCCATCCCGGCCTTGGAGTAACGATCGCTGCCTTCGCCGTGATCGTCTTCCTGCAGGTTCCGGTCGCTGTCGTAGTGCTGGCGGCGTTCTCCACGACATCCTATCTGACGATCCCACCGCAAGGCCTGACGCTGTCCTGGTTCGGCAAGGTGCTGAGCGACCCGACCTATCTTTCTGCCATCCGGATGAGCCTGATCCTGGCCTTTGGCTCGACCGCGATCTCGCTGGCCCTGGGCGTGGCGGCGGCCTATGCCTTGTTTCGCAGATCGATCCCCGGCTCGGAGGCGATCATCTCCTTCCTCATGGCGCCGCTGGTTCTGCCGGCGGTGGTCATCGGCGTCGCGTTGCTGCAGTTCTTCAGCCTGACAGGGCTGCGCGGCAGCCTGATCGGCCTTCTTCTCGCCCATGTGGTGATCACGGTCCCGTACATCGTCCGCTCCGCGCTCGCGAGCCTGAGCGGGCTCGACCTCGCGGTCGAGGAAGCGGCGCGCGTGCTTGGAGCCACCGGCTTCGAGGCTTTTCGCCTCGTGACGCTTCCACTGATCCGGCCGGGCCTGGTGGCCGGTGCCCTCTTCGCCTTCATTACCTCGCTCGACAATGTTCCCGTGACGATCTTCCTGATTAGCGGCAACCAGACGACCCTGCCGGTTCTGATCTTCTCGTCCGTCGAGATGGGCGTCGATCCGAGTGTCGCTGCGGTCTCGACACTGCTCATTGTTGCAACGGGAATCGTCCTTTTGCTGGCGGAACGTCGCGCCGGCTTCCACCGCTTCGTCTGACACGAGGTCACATCATGCCGCTGACCAGCAAGGGTTTTCCTCTCTTCCTCACCTTCGATCTTGATGCCGAGACGATGTGGACGGCTCGCGATCCCTCCTATGCCAACCGGCCCATCCTGATGTCGCAAGGGGCTTATGGCTGGAAGGTCGGGACAGGCCGTATTCTTGACCTCCTCGATCGCTACGGCATCAAGTCGACGTTCTTCGTGCCCGGCCTCGTAATCGACCAGCGCGAGGGCTTGATCGAGGAGATCCTGAAGCGCGGCCACGAGCTGGCGCATCACAGCTATTCCCACGCGTGGATCCTTTCCCTTACGCCCGAGCAGGAGCGTGAGCAGATGGAGAAGGGCTTTCAGTCCATCAAGCGGGTCAGCGGCAGAGCCCCGCGTGGCTGGCGGTCGCCGGCAGCCGAAATCAGCGCGGTCACCATGCCGATGCTTGTTGAATACGGCTTCGACTACTCGTCGAACTTCTTCGATGACGATTCGCCGTACCTGCATGCCGTCGAGGGCAAGGAGACGGACATCGTCGAGTTGCCCTTCCGCTGGGTGCTCGATGATGCTCCCTTCTTCCAGTACTCGATTGTTCTGCCCGGCCGCACGATGCAGGCACCCTCGGCCCTGCTCGAGGCGTGGCGGAGCGAGTTTGACGTCCTCTACGCTGAGGACCGCATGATGATGATCGGCATGCATCCGCAGATCATCGGCCAGCCCTCGCGCATCAAGGTCCTTGAGGGCCTGATCGAGCATGCCTTAAAGCATCCGAATGTCTGGATTGGCCGCTGCGACGAGATTGTCGACGACATGCGCCCAGGCCTGATGAAGGCACGAGCGGAGGCTCGGCGTTGAGCGGCCTGCTGACTCAGCGGCGCATCCTCGTCACAGGTGGCGCCAAGGGGATTGGGCTTGCCACGGTCCGGCGCTTCGTGGACGAGGGAGCCCATGTGGTTGCACTCGACCGGGACGAGGCAGCGCTCGCGATGCTGGCGCAAACATCGGCGGAGGGCCGCATTCATGTTGTAACGGCCGACGTTGCCGACGCCACCTCCATTGCCACTGCGGTTGCCACTGCCGTGAATGCCCTGGGTGGGCTCGATGGTTTGGTCAACGCCGCTGGCCTCGACTTGGTCGCTGATCTTGAGACGATGACGTCAGCTGACTGGTCGCGCGTGCTCGCCGTCAACCTGACCGGTCCAGTGATCGTGATGCAAGCCGCCTTTCCTCACCTAAGGGCCGCAGGAGGTGGCACGATCGTTAATGTGTCTTCCGGCGCCGGGCTGTCGCCGCTGAAGCACCGGACGGCCTATTGCGCGTCCAAGGCCGGCTTGCAGATGGCCTCGAAGGCGGTGGCCATGGAGGCGGCTGAATTTGGCATCCGGGTCAACACGGTCTGTCCCGGCGCGGTCGAGACAGAGCTGTTCCGATCGAGCATTGACCATGCTCCCGATCCACAGGCCGCTTATGAGGCCGTCCGCGCCCGGTATGCGCTGCAGCGCATTGCCTCGCCCGACGAGATTGCCGCCGCAATCCTGTGGCTGACGAGCGCGGAGTCGTCCTATGTCACCGGCACGGCAATAGCGGTCGACGGCGGACGCACCTTCCATTGAGGAGATTGTGATGAGCGAAAGCCATGGCCGCTTTTTTGGGAAGACGATCGCGATCACGGGCGCCGCTCACGGGATCGGCGCTGCGACCGCTCAGCGTTTTCTCACTGAAGGCGGGCGCGTCGCTGTCATCGACCGGGAGGGTGACGGCTTCGACGAGTATCGGAACGCCTTTCCAACGGACCGCCTGATGGTCATGGTCGGCGACTGTACCGACGCATCCATCCTGGCCGATTTCCACGATCGCACCGTGGCGGCCTTCGGACCGGTTGACATTCTGTTCAACAATGTCGGCCAGAGCGGCCGGGAACGGGCGGCCCACTTTCATGAATCTGAGGAAGACGTGTGGCGCTTCGTGCTCGAGGTCTCTCTGCTGAGCACCATGCGTCTGTCACGGCTCGTTGTGCCGGCCATGCGCGAGCGCGGCGGGCGCATTGTCAATATGTCCAGCGACGCAGCCTTTGTGGGGGACGCCGGCCTCTCCGACTACGCTGCCGCCAAGATGGGGATCGTCGGGTTTACACGATCGCTCGCCCGCGAACTGGCGCCATTCGGCGTCACAGTCAACGCGGTTGCGCCAGGCGCCATTCGGACCCGCGCTCACGACCGGCTCACGCCGGCCGTGATCGAGAAAATCAAAGCCACGACCCCGGCCGGGTACATCGCCGAGCCGGAGGATGTCGCCGGCTGCGTTGCCTTCCTCGCGAGCCAGGAGGCCCGGTACGTCACTGGACAGACGCTCCTGATCGATGGCGGCCGTTGGATGATCTGAGAAGGAACTCCCATGACTGCCATTGCCGATCTCCCCGCAACGGAACTGGCCGCCGCCATCCAAACGAAGGCGATTTCTCCGGTAGAGGCGGTCGAGGCCGCTCTCGCCCGGATCGAAGAGCGCCAGGAGCTTAATGCCTTCATGGCAATCTGCGCTGATCGCGCCCGAGCGGAGGCGCGGACGGCCGAGGCTGCCGTCATGAGCGGCGCTCCGCTTGGCCCGCTCCACGGGATCCCGTTTTCGGTCAAAGATCTGACGAATACGGAGGGCGTAGCGACTACGCAGGGCAGTGCGCTGTTTGCGGACACAGTCCCATCCGCCGATGCCGTTGCGGTCGCCCGCGCAAGAGCGGCCGGCGCGATCCTGATTGGCAAGACCACGACGCCGGAATTCGGCCACAAGCCGTTCACCGAGGGTCCCTTCTTCGGGCGCACGCTCAACCCATGGAGCCACGATCACACCTGTGGCGGCTCGTCAGGCGGCGCGGCCGTTGCGGTCGCAGCCGGGATGGGGCCGTTGGCCCTGGGCACCGATGGCGGCGGTTCCATCCGGATTCCGGCAGCCTGCTGTGGCGTGGTGGGGCTGAAGGCTACCCTCGGCGTAATTCCGAACCTGCAGGCTCCTGATCTGTTCGGGGCCAACTCCTTTGTCGGGCCGATGGCGCGCGAGGTCTCCGGCACGCAACTGATGTTCGAGGCTCTGAGAGGACCTGATCGCCGCGACCCTTATGGACAGGCGGGAACCCTGCCGCGGCGCGCACTGTCTGATGGGGAGCGCCCCCGCATCGGGATCCTGCTCCGGTGTGGCAACATCGTTGATCCTGAGGTCGAGACATCCATTGTCGCTGCAATGAAGCAGGCCGAAGCCCTTGGCATGATCGTCGAGCCGATTGAGCTCGATTTGGTCTCGATGGAGCCGCACTTCCTGGTGCTTCTACGATCACTCCTGCTGGCCCGGCTAGGAAGCCATGCGGCACGCTCACCAGAGAAGCTCGATCCAACGCTGCTGGCGACGATGGAGGCAGGGCGCGCCTATAGCGCCGTGGATGTGCACGAGGCTCAGTTCGCACGGACCGACTGTTTTCTCCAGATCCAGGATATTCTTTCTCGCTTTGATCTGATCGCCTCGCCCACGCTCTCAGCCCCGCCACTCCCGGTTGATCTTGATCCTCTCGGGGCGATTGAGATCGGTGGCAGCAACGCGGGTACGATCCGTGGCACTTGGTATCCGTATACATTCCCGTTCAATCTGACGGGACACCCGGCACTCTCGTTGCCTTGCGGCCTCACACAGGGCGGACTGCCAATTGGCTTACAACTCGTCGGCCGGTGGTTCGAGGACGATTATCTGATTGATGTGGCATCCCGACTGGAGGCGAGCCTCAACTTCAAAGCTCTTGCGACTAAGGTGCTGCGCAATAGGCCTGCGCCCATAGTCGCAGACGGAGACTGAGCGAAACAATCTACACATCAAAGTTCGGCTAAGTCGGCTGTCCTTCTTCCGCATCATTAAGAACACCGGGGCCGTCCGGAACTGCGCGGGTTCTGCCAAGGATCCGAGCCCCGAGCCTGAAATGGCCCAGCGCCTTGGTCTTGTGGAGGTCGCACTTCACTCGATCCTGCGGGAGACGACGGTAGCTCCATGCTAGTATACCCATCCGCTCGACCAGTCGCATCAAAGGGTCATAGCGCGGGTAACCCTCCTTTTGGATTGGCTACGCCTTCATGCAGCGGCGGCCTGCTGGCTATTGAGGAGAGACATTCCGACATCGGTGCGAGTGTTAACGCGCTGCATTGAGGGATGACGGGACAGGCGTGTGGCGACAACGTGTGCATCGGCGGAGATCGGGACCGTGAGAGTGATGACGGCTGAGGCGGTTCCATCCGCCCTCGCCGTGAGCGCAAAGCTACGCAGTTCAAAGCCGAAACGCTGAGCATCGCCCAGGAGACGGATTGCCCCATCG
>NZ_JAMXFI010000020.1:0-91633 GCF_025460875.1 Microvirga yunnanensis | reverse complement strand
CGCCAAGGAAGGCGCTGAAGCGGCGGATGGCGCGGATGTAAGCATCCTGGGTGCGTGGGGCGAAATGGCGGATCGTCATGTCGTCGATCAGGCGCTGACGGAGAGGGCTGACGGACGCGTGGGTCATGGGAGGCTCCTGTCCTGAGGGGGGAGGAAACCTCTCCATTCTCAGGCCGGACACGTCCCGGCGTGACCTCTATGATCGTTCCAGACGCCGACAGAGCCGGCAGAGCCTACCGCGGCAGCGGTTTAGTCCTTTGACCCAAAGTCGCCCTTTGCCTTTCGTATGGCGAATGGCCGTTTTGCGCCCCCGTTTCGATCGTTCCAGTTCAACTGATTGTAACTTAGAAGCGGTCATAAGGAGACCACGCCAACCGATACGCCAAGCTATTTTCGGACGGCACACATGAGGCGGCCGAAGCCCAGTGAGCGTTCAACGATGTGTTCGCCAACGCGGAGCTCGTCGGAGACTGCCAAAATTATCTCAGATTTTCGAGTCGAGCCGAAGTCCAGGATGGCGAAATACATCCCAGGTAGAACCGTAAGACCGTCCTGTGCATAGCTTTCGCTCGGCGCGATGATTTCTGGAAGATTGCGCTGCGGCGTCGCGTGATCGTCAGTCTCAGGTTATGAAACTGGCAGCGACCTCTTCGAGCGTCCGTTTCATCCATAGGTGGCCGGGATCACTGTCGTTCCGCCGGTGCCAGTAGAGCCGTTCCTCGATGATTGGCATCTCGAAGGGCACGGGAAGCGCTCTCACATTGTAGCGGTCGCCCTGCATGGCAACCAGCAGCGATGGCAGGATCGTCACCATATCAGTCCTGCCGACCGTATTCAAAGTGAGGTGGAAGTTCGGCAGCCAACCGCATGTGTGCGGCTGCTTAGGCTGCTGCCGCCAAAGCTGCTCAGCGACGCCAGCGATGACGCCGCCGAACCGAGTCTCGATATATCCCATCCCACATAGCTCGTCGAAGGTGATGGTCTCCGCGCTGTGCGCAGTATCTTTGGAGATCGCCACAACGAACCTGTCGGTGAATAGTTTCTCCGACCGCATGAACTCATCATAGGCCTGCATTTTGTCGAGCAGTCTGGCTGAGATTGTGATCACGAAGTCGATCTGACCATCCAGAATGCGGTCGGGGGTATCTGCCAACAACTCCTCGAATTGCACGCTGACCAGCGGAGCGATCTCCCGCAGCCGAGATATCAAATGCGTGGCCAGAAGCTCGCAGCAGTACGTTGTCGCAGAAATCCGAAAAACACGTCGCGCCGCCGACGCATCGAAGCTGGTCGATCGATCACTAAGCTCGCCGACCTGAGAGAGAATAGTCTTGACAGGGTCGGCGAGAGCGCGGCCCCTTGCGGTCAACTCGAGATTGCGGCCGATTTGCTCTAGCAGCGGATCGGCAAAATGGTGGCGCAACTTCCGCAGCGCTGCGCTCATCCCGGGCTGAGAGATGTGAATGCGCTCCGCGGCGCGGGTGACATTCCTTTCTGTGAGGAGCGCATCGAGTGCAACCAGAAGATTGAGATCGAGCCCTCGAAGATGCATCCGCTCCCCCAATATGCGCCCGTATGAGCGAGGGTTTCCGGTTTTTAGGTCCTTTCGAGCGCTAATGCAAATAAGCTACCTGGTTTGCACGGTGCCGGCCTCGTCATTGTAACGATAAGTTGTTACGGCATGCCAGATTGTCAGCGGATAGGGCGGTGCCGATGAACCTGAATAACGGGTGGGTCGCACGTGCACGAAAGGATTTGGGCGCTTGAGAACGACGATCTCTCAATTCAAACAGTGAGCCCTGTCTGCAGACATCGTGGGGGCGTTGGCGAACGACAAATGGACTCGGAGCCCTCGCGGCAAGGGCTGATGATCACGTGACCCTGTGAGGAATGTCTGAGCTGAATTGCTGGTATTTAAACAAACGATTTCCGCGCCAACGATCCGTCCCCTATCTGACTGACAGACAATTGTAGGAGACCCGACATGGTTACGCAGACGGTCGAACACCAACCCGCCCCGTCCGCCTCAGGCTGGCTCAAGCGTTACTATTTCACCCGATTCGCTTTCTCGGCAGCCTGGGTCCTGATCGCCATTTCAGTCGCCAAGAGCAATCCCTCGCTCGCTGCGGTCATGCTCGTCGCCTATCCCGCTTGGGATGCCATCGCCAACTTTATCGATGCCCAGCGCAGCGGGGGCCTCCGCCGCAACAAGTCGCAGTTGCTCAACTTCATCTTCAGCATTCTCACAGCAATCGCCGTCGCCGTCGCCGTCGCACTCGGCAGCAGCTTGAACAGCGTGCTGGTCGTCATTGGCATCTGGGCCGGCTTCTCCGGCATCTTCCAGCTTGCAACCGCCGTTGGCCGCTGGAAATCCTTCGGCGCCCAGTGGGCGATGATCCTGAGCGGCGCCCAGTCCGCCCTTGCAGGCGTCTTCATGATCTTCATGGCTTACGGACCAGACCCGGTCGGCATCGCCAACATAGCCCCCTATGCAGCGTTCGGCGCCTTTTATTTCGCCGTCTCGGCCATATGGCTCACCATCAGCGATGCCCGAAAAGGCGGGCTTCGCACCGCGAGCTAAGGCGCGGCGCCAGCCACGCCTTCGAACCGCAGCTCCGGTCCCGGCCCACGTGCGCTGCTTCTAAGCCCCGAGCGACAGCGCACATCCGAACCCCCGAGCTGCCAACGCGCCATCCGGACACCTGAGAACATCGAAGCCTCGATGCCACCATCTTGCAACCCTTGGGCGCGACCACTTGGGAGTAGTGGTTATGAGCATACGCGAATTCGACGCGATCATCATCGGCGCCGGTCAGGCAGGGCCGTCGCTCGCCGGTAGGCTGAACGGTGCCGGCATGAGGGTGGCAATCATCGAGCGCCACCTCGTTGGCGGCACCTGTGTCAACACGGGCTGCAAGCCGACCAAGACGCTGATCGCGAGCGCCTACGCCGCGCACACCGCGCGTCGCGGCTTGGACTATGGCTTCACCGTAAAGGGACCGGTCTCAGTCGACATGCCCGCCGTCGCGGCACGCGCCAGGAAGGTGATCCTCGACTCACGAGCGGACAACGAGACATGGCTCGCAGGCATGGCCAATGTCGAGCTGATCCGCGGCCATGCCCGCTTCGTGAGCGCACACACCGTCATGGTGGATGGGCAAGCGTTGACGGCGCCCCGCATCTTCATCAACGTCGGCGGGCGAGCCGTCGTGCCCAACATGCCAGGGGTGAGGGACGTGCCCGTAATGACCAACACGGACGTGGTAGCGCTCGACACCCTCCCGCGCCACCTAATCGTAGTCGGCGGCAGCTATATCGGCCTCGAATTCGCACAAATGTACCGGCGTTTCGGCGCCCAGGTCACGATCATCGAACGTATGGATCGGCTGATCGCGCGAGAGGATCCGGACATCTCCGAAGAAGTTCGGGCGATCCTCGAACGCGAAGGCATCACCGTCCGGACTGGAGCCGACTGCATTGGCTTCAAGCGCCATGACGGCGACATCGCCGTTTCGGTCGACTGCGAGAGAAATAATGCGCCTGCGATCGGCAGCCATGTCCTGATGGCTGTCGGCCGCAGGCCCAATACCGATGATCTTGGGCTTGAAGCGGCCGGCATTGTGACGGATGTCCGCGGCTACATCACCGTCGACGACCACTTGCAGACCAATCTTCCGGATGTCTACGCGCTCGGCGACTGCAACGGCCGCGGGGCCTTCACCCACACTGCCTATAACGACTTCGAGATCGTCGCCGCCAATCTACTCGATGGCGAGGATCGTCGCGTCAGCCAGCGGTTGACGGGCTATGCCCTCTACATCGATCCCCCGCTCGGCAGGGTCGGAATGACCGAGACCGAGGCGGCGAAGAGCGGCCGGCGGCTGTTTCACTCCAAGCGCGCCATGGTCCGTGTTGGGCGCGCGGTTGAGAAGGGCGAAAGCCAGGGCTTCATGAAAATTGTGGCCGACGCGGACGCGCGCCGCATCCTAGGTGCCGCGATCCTCGGGACTGGCGGCGACGAGGCGATCCACGGCATCCTCGACATGATGAATGCCGATCAGTCGATCGACAAGCTGCGCTGGGCGGTCCCCATCCATCCGACCGTGTCGGAGCTTGTTCCGACGGCACTGCTTGACTTGAAGCCGGTCGGGAGCGCGGAAGATGACTGATTTCGAGGACACTGCCCATTGGGACTCGAGGCCGTTCGCGAGCGGCTGAGCAAGGCTGTCTCGGCCGGGCTTGAGGAAATGGATTGGTCGATCATGTCCGACCTCACTGTCCGTGGAGAGGACGGACTCTGGCGTCGTCTGGAAGCAATTCGGAGAAGAAGCAATGAAGACTTGGCTCATTACTGGCTGCTCGAGCGGCTTCGGACGGCGCCTTGCCCTAGCCGCGGCACAGCGCGGCGACCAGGTCATCGCGACCGCTCGCAATGTCGAATCCATCAAAGAGATGGCGGCACCCTTCGCCAGCCGCATGATCACGTTGCCGCTCGACGTGACGGATGCGGCGGCTGCCAGATCAGCGGTCAGCAAGGCAGTCGAGACATTCGGCGGGTTTGACGTGCTCGTGAACAATGCCGGTTATGGACTGTTCGGCGCAATCGAGGAAGGTACTCCCGAAGAATATCGGCCTATGTTCGAGGTGAACGTTTTCGGTCTGATCGAAACCACCAAAGCCGCCCTTCCCATCCTTCGACGTTCCCGCGGGACGATCATCAACATGTCGTCCGGTGCGGGCATCGAGGGTCGCGGCGGCGGCGGTTACTACCACGCCGCCAAGTTTGCCGTGGAGGGGATTTCCGAAGCGCTCGCCGGCGAGCTGAAACCGTTGGGCATTCGCGTTCTGATCGTCCAACCAGGGCCCTTTCGTACCGATTTTCTTGGCCGCTCGATCACGATGGCGGCCAATGAGATGCCGGAATACGCCGCAAGCTCGCGCAAGCCCTATCGCGAAACCAATGACGGCAATCAGGCGGGCGATCCCGACAAGGCGGTCGCGGTGATTCTGCGGGCCGTCGATGCCGATGACGCCCCGCTTCACCTGCCGCTCGGCCCGGCCGCGCACGCGATCGCAGAGCGAAAGCTGGCTGCCTTTCGCAGCGATATCGATGCCTGGCGCGACATCACGATGGCCACCGATTTCGACCGGCCCTGAGAGCTGGCCACGCGCCCTGTTTGATCGTTAACATCGATTGGAAAGCAAAGATGATCGCAGCTTTGAGCGGGTTTACCCAGCAGCTGGTGCCGGTGAATGGCATCAAGATCAACGCCGTCGCGGGAGGCTCAGGCCCGCCGATCCTTCTGCTTCACGGCTGGCCCGAAACATGGTGGGAATGGCACCATGTGATGCCGCTGCTGGCCGAGCATTTCAGCGTGGTGGCCATCGATCTGCGCGGCGCGGGCTTTTCCGACTGTCCGCTCGACGGCTACGACAAGGCGACGATGGCGCGCGACGCGCATGAAGTCATGGTTGCGCTCGGGCACGAACGCTATGCCGTGTGCGGACACGACGTCGGCGGCATGGTGGCGCTGCCGCAGGCGGCGCTTTATCGAGAGGCTGTCACGCATCTCGCCGTCCTCGACGTTCCGCTTCCCGGCTGGACCGAGTGGGAGGCGACGATCGCGAGGCTCTGGCATTTCAGCTTCCATATGAACCGGGATCTACCCGAGCGCCTTATCCATGGCCGTGAATATGACTATGTTTCGACCTTCATGGCAGAGCGGTTCTACGATCACAGCACCTTCAATCCGGCGGACATAGAGATCTACGCCAAGGCGATGGCTCTTCCTGGCCGCACGCGTGGCGGCATGGAATGGTATCGCACCCTCGCCGCCGATCATGCAGCTGCGCTCGAGTATAAGAAGCAGCCGCTCGACATTCCGGTGCTTGGCCTGGGTGGGGACCAGCGCTTCGGCGCGCAGATGGTGCCGATGCTCAATGAGTTTGCCACCAATGTGACGGGCGGCTCGATCGCGCGGTGCAGCCACTATGTCGCGGACGAGCGTCCGGATGAAGTCGCGGCCGCTCTGAGCGATTTCCTCAAGGCCAATTGAGACTCTGCGCCCGCGCCTTCGTGGGCCGGGCGGATCGACTAAATAGGAAAGGAAACACTGTCATGACCGCACCAGTCATTCGTGGCATCAATCATATCGGCATCACGGTACCCGACATCGATGCAGCAAAATTGTTCCTGACGGAAGCCTTCGGCGGCCAAGTGATCTACCAGTCATTCGGACCGCAGGATCCGCCGCGGCAGGGAACCGAATTCGAGCGGGCCGTCGGCGCTTCCCCGGGGACGGTCGTGCGCGCGCAGGCGATGGTCAAGATCGGAACCGGACCAGATATCGAGCTCTTCGAAATGCACGGCCCTGAGCAAGCCCAGCCGATCCGGGCGAGCGACTTTGGTATCACGCATTTCGCTCTTTACACGGACGACATCGACGCATCGGTCGAGCGCTTCGAAAAGGCTGGAGGCACCCCTCTCACCGCGCCGCGGGCCATCCCGTATGCAACCGAGAAAGGTCTTGGAAACAAAGTCTGCTACTGCCGGATGCCCTGGGGCACGACGATGGAATTCATCACCACGCCGGACCCCATGGCCTATCATGACCAGACGGATCTGCGCAGGTGGCAGGACGAGGACTGAGCAGGGCGGGAAAAGGGACCGGCATCAATTAAGTCGCGGCGATGCTCACGCTGTCGGAAGGTTCGACGAATGCGCAGCCGCGAAGGCTGTCGTGACGGATCGACCGCGCCGGACGTCAGCCTATCCGGAGGAGCTTCACGTTCGTCCGCGCGTGTGCCTCGCCTTTCCGAACGCGGACAGATCGCTTGCGGCCCCGGAGCGGCCGATCAGAAATGTGCCCATTGTGGTCGCTCTACGGTTGCAAGGTCGTTCCCCGAACCTGCCCTAAGACGTAAGCGTTTAGTCCGTTTCGACACTAGAGCCTCTGTGAAAACGCTGACAGGCGCTGCTTTGGCGCACTTTTGTGTCCCGCAACCCTTGGCAGACCGAGGAAATCACGGTGCACCGGCACGAAATTGTACTTATAGTTCGCCACCATCGACGCGGGTCGAGTTTTCACAAAGGCTCACACTCATGTGCGGACGTTCGTTGGACAACCGGCCCGTGAGAGATTGACCCGGTGCGGACTTCGGCAATCCGAGCAGCACATGAGGCTTAAGTCCCAAAGCACTCACGAACGATCTAAACGTCACAGGCATGGGCCGGTTGAGAATATTGTGTCCAATTGGCCAAAGGTCTAGATGTGTCCTATACTTCATCTTAGATCAATTCGGGATCGTAAGCATGTACTAACAAGGGTAGCAATCTGAAGGAAGCCGTCGCCGCACGTTCGGCTCATTGGTTGTACTGCTGCATTACAGCTGTCTATGCTAAAACAGACCTGTTTCAAGCCGGCTGCACTGAGCGGATATGTTCGGGGCACTAGCGTCTGGCGCTCTTGTCCGCCAGCTTTTCGATTACGAGATCGAGAAGGGCCCGGAGCCGAGCTAACCGTCTCATGTCCCGGTGATAGCCAACCCAGGTGTCGCGGTCGGGTGGATCTTCGCCGAGGTCGATGCGCTCGACTCTGTGGAGCGCATCGCCCAATGGTCGCGGCAGGACAGCGGCACAGGCCTCGATCTCCCTTGCCTATGACGAGTGGGGCGCCGTTACCCGGATCTACATCATGCGCAATCCCGACGGGCTCTCCCGGTTGGACGAGGCGCGGACGCTCGAATGAGATGAGCTGATGGCGGAAACGACGACGACATGGCAGCAAGGGCCATTGCGCAGAAGAGCCCGTCGAGTCGACGCCACATTCCATAGTTTCTGTTCGGAGAGATCCGGTCTTCTGGCCCCTCAGTCCCGACCGTGCGTGAACTGAACAAGATCCCAAAGGTTGCCGTACAGATCCTCGAACACAGCGACAGTGCCATAGGGAGCCTGCTTTGGCTCGCGAACGAACTTGATGCCCTGCCCAACCATCGCAGCATAGTCCCTCTGAAAGTCATCGGTCCGAAGGAACAGGAAAACGCGGCCGCCGGCCTGGTTGCCGATGAATGTCTCCTGGTGGGGAGTGGAGGCACGGGCCAGAAGCAGGGACGTCGTTCCGTCGCCTTGGGGGCGAACGACAACCCAACGCTTGTCCTGCTCCGGCTGGTATGTGTCTTCGACCAGCGCGAACCCGAGCTTGTTGACATAAAAATCGATGGCCTCATCGTAGTCGCGGACCACGAGGGCAATATGCGCGATGCTCTGCTTCAAACCAATCTCCCGTGTCAGATCCATCTTGCATCATAAGGCTGTCAGCTCGTCTCAGGCATTCTGGGCAGCAGCCGAACCAAGCCGACGGACAAGGCATGGATCGCGCCGGTCACTAGACCGAGGGCCCACAGACCTGGTGAACAAAAGGCGCGGCGATGATCGCGCCCAAACGGGTATGGCCAGGATGAAGAAAGCGATCAGAGCCGAGCCGCGAGCGCTGTTGGTGCCGGACGCGACGATCCCGCGATAGAACCCAAGTGGGCCACGAAGTCCCAGACCCACGTTCATCGGCAGGAACAAGGCGGGAAGCAGTGTTCTGTCGTTCCCGCCAGCGAGAGCATAGGCCAGGATCATGATGGCGCTTGCCAGGGCCATGGGGGTCCCGACGAAGATGATACGCTCGGTGCCCCACCACTCGGCGAAGCGCGACGTCAGATTGGCCGCAGCGATGAAGCCGAGGACGCCGCACACCTGCATGGCAATGAAGTGATCGAGCGTGCCGTCCATGGTCCCGACGATCACGGCCGGGGCGCCTAAGACGAAGACAACCAAGCCGGCCAATGTCATGGCCTGTGACAGTGCAGACCGCATGAATATAGGGTCCAGAAGGAGCGCCCCGTAACTGCCCTGCGCACCAGCCGCCTTCGGCTGTTGCGGCAGCCCCAGTACGAAGATCAGCGCTGCCGCGACGATCGCTATAACTCCAACAAGCGCGAACGAGCGTTGCCAACCAAACTTGGCGAGGAGAAAGACGCCGAGGATGGGCGCGAGGGCAGGCACGAGGGATCCGACGCTGCCGATTAAGCCAATGGCATGAACCCCGGCCGTCTCGCTGAAGATCCGCCTGATGATGGTGGGTCCGAAGACAGGTGCGGCCGCCGATGCGGTGCCCTGAACGAAGCGCAGCACGACCAAGGTCCAGATGTCCGGTGAGAGGGCGCAAGCCAGCGATGCGACTGCAAAGACCGAGAGCGAGGATGCAACCAGGGTTCGCAGGGATACGCGATCTGCCAAGGCCCCGAAGAGCAGGAGGCCTACGGCCGTGCCGGCGACGTAGGAGGCCAGCACGAGCTGAGCGGTGGCTTGGGTTGTCACAAAGATCGCTGACAGCGCCGGCACGGCCGGCAGGATGAGGTCGATACCTGCCAGGGACAGGACTGCGCAGAGCATCAGCAGGGCGAAGACGACACTACGACGGAAGCCCGTGATGGGACCCTCTCGCCGATCTCAAGGAGATGCGAGCATGATTGAAGCCATTTTTAAGTTCTGGAAGGCCGCTTGTCGCATCGTCTCCGGGCGAGAGAGGACGGCCTGGCCGAGGCCCGCTGCTATCCGGAGACGCACATAGGGCCTGCGCCCGCCGGGCAACCGGCAGACGGAACATTAGCTGCAACAATGTTCTGCATCAAAGACATTGGGATCAAATACCACGCCCCAGGCGCCGGGACAAGCCGCGTGAGCTTATTATGCGCGCGGAGCGATCCCGCAAGCAACCGAGTGCGGCGAGGACCGCTTGATCGAACGCATGACGAGCCGACCAGATCGCGACGGATTTCCCTGAGATGAATCTTTGAAAAAGAAAGGTCCGGTAATGGCACTTCTCGGACACTATGCTTTCGTCAGCTTACAGGCCGGAAGGAGACGTTGGCTGGGTCTGTCCGGTCTTGGAACGGCCTACCAGTTACCTGTGCTGGCGACGACTAGGATGCTTCGCCATCGTTCGGACCGGCCTCCACTCACACGCCGAAACGGTCCAGTTCTACTCCTGAGATCTCAGAAACCTGCCAATAGATATCCGACCAACGCCGGAGCCACTCGGGTATCCTGATGGTGGGAGTGAGACAATTGGGCATCCAATGCGGATTATCATGATCATCAGCTACACGAAGCTCGAACTGACCCTTTGAAGGAAGTTCTCCACTTCTGAGAGCCAGCAGGAGTTGCCTCAGCGGCCCATACGTTTCGGTCTCAGAGGCATCGAGGGGCGCAAGAGGAGCTGCGTCAAAGACCTCATCTGGTATCGGCTGCTGCGCTCTGGTGATCCAGAGCGCCGCTTGCAACAGTGAGCAGGCCGTTGGAGCTTCGAACCGTAGGTTCATTTGTGTCTGTTCCATAAGTTAAAACATTCGATGTCACCCTTACTGCCAAGCCGTTAGCCATTCATGGCGGCAGCAAGTCTCTGCCCGATCAGGTCAGCCACCTGCTGTAACGGGTCGGCTGCAAGGTGGGCATAGCGGGCTGTTGTTGCGGCTTGCGCGTGGCCGAGAAGGGCCCCAATGACGGGCAGTCCCAGACCAGCACCGGCCCCGATGGACGCGAAGGAATGCCGCAGATCGTGAAGGCGTAGGTCATGCAGCTGTGCAAGCTCACGCATCCTGCGCCATGGCTTTTCCAGATTGACGAGGTGCCGCCCCATGCGCTCGCCGGGTATGACAAATGGATTGTCCTGTGGGCGGGGGAGGGTGGTCAGAACCTCTTGAGCCGCCGAGTTGAGGTAGACCGTCTTCGCACCGGTCTTGCTGTCGGACAGGTTCAGGAGCCCCCGCTCAAGATCGACATGATTCCGCCGTAGCGTCAGGATCTCGGTTAAGCGCGCTCCGGTGAACACCAGCAGACGAATGGCAGCCACCACGTAAGGGGAGGTTAGCTTCTCCTCTTCAGCCTGGATGAGGGCGGCCCCAAGCCGGGCGAGTTCGGCTGAGGAGAGATAGCGCCGCCGCTTCTGCTCTGCGAACCGCTCCACTCCGATGCAGGGGTTGCGCTCGCCGCGCCTGCCGGACCAGTTGAAGATCTTGCAGAGCAGCGCCACCAGTCGATTGGGTTGATAAGGGGTAGCCCTAAACTTCAGGTGCAGCTTCTCGATATCAGACGAGCGCACCTCGTCTACCTTCAGCCATCCAAGCTCTTGCATTACCACCCGCTCAATCAGGCGCTTGTATTCGATATATGTCCGATCCTTGGCTTTGGTAGCGACATGCTCCTCCAGAAAGCGCTCTGCCAGGGCACTGACGGTCGGAGCCGACCGGTCCTTCCTCTTTTTGTCAGCCGGGTCTTTCCCCTCGGCCACCAAGCCTAAGATGCGCTTGGCCTCCCGCCGGGCGAGCTCCGGCGTCCAGGGGGAGCCGTGCTGACCTATGGTGTACCAGCGCTGTCTTCCCTGCGAGCGGTACTTGACCATGTAGACCCGATCGCGCCGCTGGCAGTGGATGCCAAGTCCTTTCACGTCAGCATCCCAGGCCAAATCACCCGGTTGCAGAGCATCGACAACGGCCTTTGTGATCTTGCGTGGACGCCATTGCCACAGCCGTCTCCTTCATTGCTCTCGCAATTGTCTCTCAGACTGCCCACGCCCAATCGCCTGCCGCGGAAGCAGCAGCTCAAGCAGCGGCCTCAGAAAAGACACTTAGCCCTGAAGAGAGTGCCGCAAGAATTGAGGTAATCCGGCAGAAGGCGGAGGTGCTACAACGCGCTCGGGACGAGAAGCTAAAAAGGGCTACGCGGAGTATCTGTATCGGTTGCTGATCGAGTCAGTCCCAATCTCTGCGTTGAAGAAAGCATTGCTGAGAGGCTTGAACTGGTAAGACGATCGGCACCTCTGGATCATCATAGAGAGGGTAAACGATTGACTCGTTCGCTGAGGCTAGTTTGGAAGCGTGTCGTTCGGGTTCACTGCTACATCCGTGACAGTTTCGACAACTGTTCCGGCTACAATTGGCGGCGCTCCTAGCGTGATGGTGATGGCCGAAGAGCATATCGGGCAAGCATAGACCGTACCACTCTGTAGGGCGCCTGAGCTTTCGATATCTACGCTGTAGCACTTCACGCTCAACAGAGGTTCTTCGCACTTCGGACAGGTGGCTGGCATGGCACACTCTTAGTCAGGTAGATCAAGTGAACCTCAGGAAAGCCAATTCGTCAATCCAGGAGGTTGGCGTTCAACTGAAGCTGGTGAGATGGGGAACACCCTAGAACAGCAAGATCACGAGTAGTCATAACCCGATCAGCTCTATTGCGGTTATCAAAGCCCATGCCGCCCATGTGGGTCAGCCTGGCCTTGGTAGCTTGCAAAAGCGCATCGTTGCCTCCCTGAGCGGGGAACGATGGTCCTCCAATGTGCTCGCAATAAGTCTTGGCCAGCGAGCTCAGGCTTTCGCAAGATATATGATCATTTGAAGCGCAGGGTCTCGTAGAAGAGCAAGCCCAGCAAACCAATCAGGATGGTTAGGGCCCAAGTGGCCCAGTACCGCCAGCCTGATGAAGGCAAGTCTCCGAACACAACGGTGTCCTCCAAGCGACAGTCTTGCTCCTGGAAATGGCTGCAAGTGAGGCATCGAGTAGGTTGATGATCACGTCACTCGGCCATGCTCCGGTTGGCCTGGGCGCCGGATGCGCCTATGTTGCATCAACTTGGAAAGGGCAGGACGAACCTAGCCGAAATGGATGGCTCAGGCGGCAAGACCGAAGAGCTGGTTCACAAGGAAGAACTGGTTCACAAGACGGATTTCGCCTGTCGCGCTAGGCTGCAGTGGTCACGACGATTCATCCGCATGACCTCAAAGCCTTTGATCGTCGTCTAGGCTGTTTTCATCTTTTGGAAACCGCGGGTCGGCAGGATCAAGCGCTTGAGCGCACCGTGGTCGGCCTCGATGATATTGTTGAGGTATTTTGAGGTCCGATGCTTGACATCCTTCGACAGCAGGCCCTCCTCCTGCAGGCGCTGGATCGCCGTTGGATACGGTGTCAGTTTGTCGGTCGTAATCGAGGATGGCGGATGAGTCGACCTCGACACCCCGCTCCCGCATTATCTCGGCGAGATCGCGGTAACTGATCCCGTATTTGCACTACCAGCGCACGCACAGCAGGATGATCTCAACGCGAAAGCGGCGATGCTTGAAAAGAGACAACAGAGCGGCTCCTTAGATTGCCGCCCCTCGTTATACGGCCAAGGTTAATGCAACGGAGCCCCTGCGAGCATCAATGGTCCATCTCAGATCTTCTACTTGCCGATATCGGCATTGGCGACGCGGGGAAGGACGTCCTGTCCGCGGCCGAGCACGACGACCAGTCGCTTGACCTCTCCCCTCAGGTAAGCCTGAAGAAAGCGATCGTAATCCTTAAAGGATACGCAGCCGTTCGAATCTCCCTTTGGGCCAAGCATATAGGTATGAGCCAGCAGGCCGACCCGGCCATAGATCGCTGCGTTGCCTCCAACCGGGTTCATGCGCAGAGCGCGTACCCCGTGGAAGAGCTTTTCGCGTTCGGTGAGTTCGTAGGTGCCGGGCGGCGTTGCTCCACGCATTGACACATGCACATAGCGGGGATCGTCCAGTTTGTCTCCGAGCCCGGAATGCGCCTCCAGCCTCTCGCCATTCGGCATGCTGACGACTTTCGCGCTGATGTCATAGACGGCGGTCGCTGCGCTCTCAGTCGAATTCGGAGGTGGGGTGAGGGGGGCACCCGGGGCGATATTGCCCGTTCCGCTGCCGAGCGATGCATAGCCGAGAGCGGACGCCGATGGGGCGGCAGGCTTAGCACCAAAAAGCTTCTCCAGGAACGTGCGGTCGTCCGGCTCGCCTGCCACAGTGGCACTGGTCCTGGGTACAGGGGCAGCCCCGCGCGAGCTTCTTGGAGCCTCGGGCAGGCGAGGTGCGGGAGCACGCAGTTCGGGAGGGCGCGGCACCGGGAGAGGAATGGGTTCCGGCGTCGGTTCGATGGGATCCGCCATCGCCGCGAGATTCGACGGCAGCCGATCGGGCTCAACGGAGCTCCCGGATGAGGCGGCCGCGGCCAAGGCGGGCTGCGGCTTAAGATCCGCGTCGTATTGCGCGATCAACTGGCTGAATTTCGGTGCGAGCGGAGTGTTATGCACCAAGTCAAACGTCTCGAGGCTCATCGCGGGAGCAAAGCTGATGAGCGGTCGGCTGTCTGCTGACGCGAAGGTACCCGTGGTGAACTCCTGCGCGGGCCTTGGAGGGTTGTCTGGCCCTGAAGAGGCGACCACCGGTGCGTCGCCGAAGAGAGCAAGGTCGGCCAAATACGCCGCAGAACTCATGAGAGTTGCGACCAGGGCAACTGTCAGAACGAGATGGCGCTGGGCTCGGCGGCCTGAGGAATAAGGCATCAACAGCATCAATGATCTCAAAACAACAACTCAGGCCGCACATGACCCGCCTCGACCCATGTAGCAGGGCGGAAAGGAGTCCTTGGATTGGTTGAGGACGCCACGCGAAGGCACAGCCTCTCGGATCAAGAGGCGGTATGGTCAAAATATGGCAATGATGTCGTGCGGAAGCGTTTGCCGTGCCGGACTATCCGAAAGATCTAGGACCAGGCCAGATTGGCGGCGCTGGAGAAATGCCGCGTCCCAGAACACACACCCGGCATCCACCCTCGGTCGCTCCCGCCCTTAAAACAAAATTCGCCCAACATCCCGGCCAGCACCCCCGGACAAAGAGATCTGTATTGACCTTCTCATCCAACCCTCCATGAGGAGATCGGACTGTCACACAGAAGCTAAGCTGCGAAGGGAAGGCTGCCTTCGGTTGATAGTGCCGGTGGGGGATGTCACATTAACAGCGAATACTACCCTGTACTCGTTAAGGAAAAATTCTCACACTGAGAAGATTCCAACGGAATGGGCTGTGCAGAAACTAACCTTTCCGGCCAGCCCAGCGGCTATAGTCAGTTAATGTGACATCCCCGTTGCGCTCCCCTCGGGCGGGGGCAATCATCAGTGTCGATTTTGCCCTGCGGGCCTCTTTCCAGCTTCACGGAGGTAGCGATGACATGGAGATGCTGGGATTTCCAAGGTCTCGCCGCCCTTATGGCAGGAGTGCTCCAGTTAGCGGTCGACTGTACTCCATCCCTCGCTGAACCGCTCAGGAGCCCGCCTGCCATGCAGCAGCAGTCCGGACGCCCCTTGGACCGCTCACCTCTAGTTCTGCCTGTGACTGGTTCTGGCTCTCCGATGCGCTCCGCCACCTGCCCAAGAGCAGACGCACTTGGAGTGTCGCGCGTGCTTCCTTTGGAGGTGAACGGAGAGGTGAAGGTCGGTCGCAAGAACTATCCCCAAACCCTTCCGTTAGCCGACCACGAGGTGGTTCTGACGTTTGATGATGGCCCTGCCTCCCAGACAACAGTTCGGGTCCTCGACGCGCTCCGCCGCGAGTGCGTCCAGGCGACCTTTTTTCTCATCGGCCGTAATGCTCTCATGCATTCGGACTTGGTCCGCCGTGAAATCGCGGAGGGGCACACGGTGGCGCACCACAGCTGGTCCCATCCGGCGGCGACCCTGCGCGGCCTGCCCACCGCAGCGGCCGTTGCCGAGATCACCAGGGGCATGCAGGCGGTCGATGCTGCAGGCTGGGGAGGTGAGATACCGGGCGGGCTTCCGCATGTCCCGTTTTTCCGCTTCCCAGGCTTTGCCGATACCCAGTCGCTGCTCGCGTTCCTCGCCAGCCGACATATTGCGGTGTTCGGCGCCGACCTTTGGGCTTCGGATTGGCTGCCGATGAGCCCGGCATCTGAATTGCAACTCGTGCTGCACCGGCTCGAGCAGAGCAGAGGCGGTATTCTTCTGCTTCACGATACTCGTGCGCAGACGGCCGCGATGCTCCCCGACCTTCTCCGCGAGTTGCGCCTCCGCGGATTCAGGGTTGTTCATGTCACCCCAGCACCTGCTGCCCCACGAACCACGGCCATCCCATTGGCCGCTGTCAGGAACACCTACCACATGCACTGATCGGGCGTAGGGGGTCAACTTGACTAGATTTGCCCTGTTTTGAGGGATCCTGACTTAAGGTCCAGGACGTACTTTCAATACCTCAGGTCTGGTCGGGACGCTCTCAACCAGTCCTGATTTGCTCAAGTTGACAATGCCCTCCCAGGTTATGCGCGCCGCCCAGAAGCTGTCGCGCCACGACATCAGCTTACGGCTTTTACTTGCTCTTTCTGGTGTTTAGATTCGGAGCTGGCCGCGCATTTTCAATTCGGGGCTGAGATGTCGTACGAACTGACGCCCCATGGTGTGCACTGCACGATTACTCTGCCGATTTCCAGGACCCACGGGAAAGCTCAGCATGATTGACCCGATCTCTGCCTTCGCACTGCGAGGCCGCCGCATCCTGGTGGTCGAGGACGAGTACATGATGGCCGACGACGTGCAGCACGATTTGGAACAAGCGGGTGTTGAGGTGGTCGGTCCGGTACCAAGCGTGGCCGATGCGCTGAAGCTGATCGCGGCGGAGGGGGCTCTCGACGGGGCCATCCTGGATGTGAACCTAAGGGGCGAGAAGGCGTATCCGGTCGCCGACGCCCTGCGCGAGCGGGCTGTGCCGTTCGTGCTTGCGACCGGATATGAGACATGGTCACTGCCCGAGGCCTACAAGGATGTGCCCCGCTGCGACAAGCCCGTCGACCTGCGCCAGCTTGCCCGCACACTCTTCGGATGAGACCGGCCTCCAATGCTGTTCGCTTCGTGGGATCGTCGGGAAACGGCACATTTGCGAAGGAGGTTGAACGTCGGGTCGAGGAAGGAAATGCAAACTTTCCTGGACGATCTGTAATTTGCCTGGATGGCCCATCTCGGAAGTTTAACCTTCATCAACCTACCCGTTCCAACCGCAAATCCAGAGGTGGAGCACATCGAGACTTCTGGTCCATGCACACGGACTGTTCCTCAGAGTCCTGCATTACGCCCATTTATGAACTCAAGATGAGGGCCTTGAAGAGTGTTGAACGACCTCCAAGACCTGAACTTGCAAAACTGCGTCATGGCTTTCAACGAGTCCTTGAAGCACCTTCGGAACTGACCTCATGAACTGGTCGCACCGCGGGTGCGTTTCCGCGCAAGGTCTGCAAAGCCGTGGCAATCTCCTCTTCAAGCACACGGGCAACCGGGTGACGATAGTGAATCTGGTCGATGAAAAGCTCGGGACCCGTCATCCCCGGCCGGTCGAGCCACCAATCGACGATGGCCGTATTGGGCCGTTGCAAGGCAAGATCGGAGAAACGCTTCCGGCAAGCCTGCTCCGCGGCGTATCGCGGCGTGCTCGGCTGCGGCTGTTTTGCCGTGAACACGGGCGGGAACACCAGAACGACGGATAGGTCGGCAGGCAGCGCCTGGAGCTTCTGCCCTAGCAGATCGGCCGCCGGGTACGTCGCGTTGAGATTGCCGGACTGATCGCTTCCTCTGGTGTAGAGGTCTTCGAGCCTCCGGGGATCCGCCATCTTCCCTGCATAGAACGGCTCATAATCCCAATAGCCGTCTGCCGCGGACTGGGCCTTGGTGTTGCGAATGATCCCGAGGCGTCGGCCTGCCTGCTCCAGGCTGCTCACGCTGACCAGCCCTCCCAGATATTCCAGATGAGAGGTGCTGAATCGCCAGAACGGGAACGGACTCTGGCCTATCCGCTTCGGGTCTTGCGTGCACCAGGTGTCCCGGTTGAGCGAAATGACCAGTGCCTCGGCGCTGTCGGCGTGGTGGCGCATGAACCAGTCCAGGACGGTCATCTGTTCCGGGATCTGAGTTCCTGGCACCGACAGCTGTGCAAACGAGATTCCGGTGAGCTCCGTCAGCCGCGAAGGCCTCACGAGAGCAATCGTCGAGTTGCCGATGACGGCCGCCGTGAATCTGGAGTTGCGGCCGACGCTTGCCGTCGCGTTGACGTCCTTCTGGCCCCGGAGGTGCGACCCGCCCGAGAGGGGTGAGCGGCCCGTGTCATAGGGATCGACGAGATAGAGAGCCGCCACGAGCACCGAGAACAACCCGAAGGCAGAGCACACCGCCCAGCGTGCAAAGCGGGTCCATTCGTGAGACTGGGCAGGTGCCGTCGTGGGCTTCGCGATCCTTCAGAACTGGAAGTAGATGAACTCGAAATTGGCGGCATCGCCGATCCGGAACTGGATTGCGACCAGCACGGCTGCAAATCCCAAGGCGACCCCGCGCCGGGGCGGAACAGCCTGCATGACGGCCCAGGCCGTCGGCCCAAGACACGCGACGGCCGCCGCAAGCACGATCGAACGCCACTTGAAGGCCGCGCCGAGTGGGGTGAGGCCGACGAGACCTTCGTAGATGCGCAGCGCGGCATCGAAGCTCGGGGCACGGAACAGAACCCATGCGAAGATGACGAACAGCATCGTCAGCGCCCAGCCTGCCGCGGCCGGCATGCGCAGGCCCGCGCGACGCCACAGGACACCCGCGCCAAGTTCCACGCGGTGCATCACGCCCCAGGCTACGAAGGTGAGGCCGGCGCCATGCCATAGGCCTCCGAGCGCCATCGTTGCGAAGAGGGCACCCACCTGAACGGCGAGACCGTTTCGGCTGCCGCCAAGCGGAATGTAGAGATAATCACGCAGGAAGCGGGACAGGGTCATGTGCCACCGGCGCCAGAAGTCCTGCAGGGATACCGCGGTATAGGGCTTGTCGAAGTTCTGCGGCAGGACGATCCCGAGCATGAGCGCTATGCCGAGCGCCATGTCGGTGTAGCCCGAGAAGTCGAAATAGATCTGGAACGTGAAGCCGAGGGTCGCCTGCCATGCCTCGGCGAACGTGACCATATGTCCGTCTGCGGCCTGGCTGAAGATCGGGTTCACGTATTGCGCCAGAGGATCGCTGATGAATACATTCTTGACGAGACCGAGGGTCAGCAGCATCAGCCCGCGGGCGAAGCGCTCCGCCGCGTCTGGCCGCGTGTAGGGCCGCTCGTCGAACTGGTGCATCACCTCGCTCCAGCGGACGAGGGGGCCTGCGAGCACCTGAGGGAAGAAGGCGATGTAAAGACCGTAGCGGATCAGACCGGAACGCGGCGCGCCCGGCCTTTAGATCCGTGAGGTACATCACGTGATGGAACGTGAAGAACGAGATCCCGAGCGGCAAGGCGAGGTTCCACTTCGGCGCCGTGATGGCGGGGATCAAATTGGCGAGGCCTGCGAAAAAGTCGAAATACTTGAAAAGCCCTAGGACCAGGAGGTTCGCGGCGAGCGCCAGCGTAATCAAAACTTCCTTGCGGGTTTGGAGGAATGCCTGCGCAATCAGCCAGTTCGCCAGGATTGAGACCGCGAGCAGTGGAGCGAAGCGCCAGTCCCAATAGCCATAGAACAGGAATGACAGAGCGAGCAGGAGAGGCAGGCGCCATTCTGGGCGAAAGCGCTCGACCAGCCAGTGCAGCGTCAGCGAGATAGGCAGAAACACAAGCAGGAATGCAAAGGAGTTGAAAAGCATTAGCCCCCACGCCTCCTCATTGATTGAGGAATCCAGACCCAACGATGTTCAAGATTTACTTTCGAATCCATCGCATTGCACACTCAGGCGGCATCTAGCGCAAGGGGCGGGACAGTCGCACAAGAATAGCCTCCCCGCTTGCCGGGCCCTGAGGCGGGGGTCTCAGAGGGTCGCGCGATCGGCATACTTGTGCAGCATGAACAACATCCCGACAGTCAAGTGACGTGCAACTATGTATCTCTCGCCGTCAAGCGTCAGCCTACGAAAGCGAGGATTGCTCCAGCCTAGACGAATGTCGGAAATTGGCACCGGACTGACCTTAGCCGTAGTTCCGCACTGCTGAGATGAGCCGACCTTCGCACCAGCATCCGCTACTACTCAGATTGACCCTGGCTGTGTCAAAACGCGGCTGATGGTATGATCTCCCTGCCATGTTTGGGGGATCCGATGAGACGCTTTGTCGAAGGCGTGGATCGCAGCCAGACCACGCTGTTTCCCGAAAGCCTGGACGACTGGGTTGATGAGAACAACCCTGTGCGCGTCATCGATGCCTTTGTCGAGGCGCTCGATCTGCGGGCGCTGGGCTTTGACGGGGTGGTGCCCGAAGCCACCGGACGCCCGTCCTACCATCCCGCGATCCTGCTCAAGCTGTCCATCTACGGCTATCTCAATCGGGTGCAGTCAAGCCGGCGCTTGGAACGCGAGGCCAGCCGCAATGTCGAGCTGATGTGGCTCACCGGCCGCCTGATGCCGGACCACAAGACCATTGCCAATTTCCGCAAGGACAGCGGCCGGGCCATCCGGCAGGTCTGCGCCCAGTTCGTCACCCTCTGCCGTACGCTGGGGCTGCTCAACACTGCCAGCGTGGCCATCGACGGCTCCAAGTTCAAAGCCGTGAACAACCGGGATCGCAACTTCACGCGGGCGAAGGTGGAGCGCCGCCGCGCCCAGATCGAGGAGAGTGTGGCGCGCTATCTCCGGCAGCTCGACACCGCTGACCGGCATGACCCAACAGAAGCGCTGGCGGCCAGGACCACCCGGCTGAAAGAGAAGATCGCCCGGCTCGAGCAGGAGATGCAGCGTCTGGCTGAGTTGGAGCAGCAGATGCTGGCCTCTCCCGATCAGCAGATCTCGCTGACGGACCCGGATGCCCGCTCGATGGCGACCAGCGGGCCCGGCTCCGGGGTGGTGGGCTACAATGTGCAGGTGGCGGTCGAGACACAGCACCACCTGATCGTGGCGCATGAGGTGACCAACGACGGTTGCGACCGCGCTCAACTCTCCGTCATGGGCAAGGAAGCCAAGGCTGTCCTGGAGGTGCAGACGCTCGAGGCGGTCGCTGACCGAGGGTACTGGGACAGTGAGGAGATCCTGGCCTGCGAGCAGACGGGAGTGACGGTCACCTTGCCTAAGCCGATGACCTCCGGCTCGAAAGCGGATGGCCGGTTCGGCAAGCAGGACTTCGTCTACCTGCCCGAGGAGGACGCCTACCGCTGCCCGGCGGGCGAGAAGCTCAAGTACTACTACAGCAATGTCGAGCGGGGGCTGACGCTGCGGCGCTACTGGACCACCGCCTGTCACACCTGCCCGCTCAAGAGCCGCTGCACCACAGCTCCACAGCGGCGGATCGTGCGCTGGGAGCACGAGGACGTGCTGGAGGCGGTGCAGCGTAGGCTCGATCTGAACCCGCAGGCCATGCGCCAGCGGCGGGAGGTGGTCGAGCATCCCTTTGGCACAATCAAGCTGCGCATGGGCGCCACCCACTTCCTGCTGAAGACCTTGCCGAAGGTGGCCAGCGAGATGGCCCTGCACGTGCTGGCCTACAATCTCACCCGGGTGCTGAACATCCTGGGCATCCAGCCGCTGCTGGCCGCCCTCAGGGCCTAGGGGCCGGGCTATGCTCGTGTCATCAAGCCTGTGACACGCCGGATCCTCGCGTCAGTGACAATGGAAGCTCCATTCCATCGACGATCAGCCAATCCGCGCTCCGGTGATGGTGAAGGGCTCTGGAGCAGGAAAAGCCGTGATCCGTCTTCGGCAAAAGCATTTTGACACGACCAAGACCCGATGCCGACATTGGCAACTATTAAACAGCATGCGGAGGACCTTTAATCAATGCGCCACAGCCACTTCGGTCACTCTTCAGGCAAGCCAACGGGTCGAAGTATGGCGCAATAATGTTCCCGATCCGACGCATGCACGAGCGGAGAAGCTTTCTCGACCCACGCGACTGAATAGCCTGGTTGCAGCCGCCGCGCCGCCGCCACTGCCGATTGTGCCTCCTCCCAATGCTCTAGAGCATCGGACGGAAAAGTGGGTCCGGTTTTCCGTTCTGACCGATGCTCTCATTCAAGAAGAAAGCATCGGAATGTATTCCAAAAGTGCAAGTCCACTTTTGGGTCCGATGCTTTAGGGCTGCTGCTGTGAGGGCGACGGCCCGCCAATGGCCGGGGAAGTCAGGACTGAGCCGGACGGAGCGGCGCGCCCACTCCAATCCGGCACCGTAGCTCCCTGCCATAAAGTGGGCGAAGGCATACACGCCAGCGTAGACCGAGAAGAAAGGATCTCGTGGGCTAATGCGCGTGGCCGTGTCGAGATGCGCTACTGCGGCGGTGCCCTTGCCGCCATAGGCAAGCGTGAGGCCGAGGCAGGCGTGCGCCAGCGAGAAGTTCGGGTTCAAGTCGAGCGATAGGTGAAGTTCCTCGACCGCATCCTCATGCGCTCGCTGGAACATATAAGCAAATCCCAGCGCAAGCCGGGCCCAGGGATCGTCGGGGGCCAGGGACACTGCTGTGAGGGCCGCCTCTGCGGCCGGGGCGAGAACGCCTTGCAGCCCGCCCGCGCTCCAGCCCGTGTGAGCATTCCAGAGGCTGAGCCAAGCATACAGGCCAAGCGCTCGGGCATAGCTCGGATCGAGCCGGAGCGCGTCCTCCAACAGATCGAGGGCAGCGCGGTTATCCTCACGGCGCAACCGCCACATGTGTGGGAGGGCCCGAATGAAGCAGCCCCAAGCATCGAGGCTGCCTGGCGGCTTCTGCTGGAGGCGCGCGCTTTCTGCCGCGTAGAGCTGGGGCTCGACAGCAGTCACAACGCTGGCCGCGATCTCGTCCTGGAGTGCGAAGAGATCGACCAGGGCGCGCTCGTATCGCTCAGCCCAGACTTCAGTACCCACAACAGCATCGGCGAGATGGACGCCAATCCGCACGCGGTCGCCAGCTCTGCGAACGCTTCCCTCAAGCACGTATCGCACGCCGAGTTCGCGGCTGACCTGCTGCACGTTGGATGGCTTGCCCTTATACGTGAACGCTGATGAGCGGGCGATGACGAAGAAGCCGTGCAGCCGGGACAAGGTCGTGGTGATTTCTTCGCAGATGCCGTCCGAAAGGTAATCCTGGTCGGGTCCGCCACCCATGGCGGCAAACGGCAGGACGGCAATCGAGGGCTTGTCTGGCAGTAACAGCGGCGAGGTATCGACCAACATGCTCGCGCCCGTCGCTGGCCCGACTGCGAAGATCCTGATCGGATCCTCGATGTTCCTGACGGTTCGATCCCCGAGGTCGGTGTAGGCCAAGGGGAGGATCCGGCGGACGCAGCGATGCGCCTCACCGGAAATGCACACGCCACCTGGACTGGCAAGCGCCTGAAGTCGTGCCGCGATGTTGACGCCGTCCCCAAATAGGTCCCCGGCACGGACGATCACGTCGCCCATGTGCACCCCGATGCGGAACCGGACCCGGCGGCCCTCGGGAAGGCTTCTTTCAGCATCGGCCAGGGCTTCCTGGATGGCGACGGCGCACCGCACCGCGTCGACCACGCTGGGGAACTCGGCCAGAACGCTGTCACCCGCCGTGTTGGCGATCCGGCCGCTTTGGCCGGCGATCAGCCGATCCATGATCTCGCGGCAGGCCGTCAGGGCCTCGAGCGTGCCGGCCTCGTCGGCCTGCATGAGCCGTGAGTAGCCCTCGACGTCCGCGGCGAGGATAGCGGCCAGCTTTCGCTCGACCCGATGCTGCGAGCCCATGGTGCACTCCTGGGGCGCACCTCCATCTTGGTACGTTGCATGCCCTGGGTCCAGAGGGTGGAAGGCGAGAGAGCGTCGGCGGGGATGATGAAATCCGCTACTTTGTTGCCCCTATAGGTCCAACAAGAGGTATGGGCTTGAGATGGGAGGCTTCAGCTATCCTCAAGCCCCGCTTGCAGACGGCAGGGGACGACGATGCATTTAGACTGCAATGTCGGCTCTTGGCAGTCGTGAGACGAAATCACTTGGTCTGCTTCGGCGGTCATGAGCCAACGTAAGTTGGGCGTCCGGAACCTGAAAGGTTGACCCTGAGGCGACATTGCAATCCAGTTGGTTACGCATGTGGGAGGCAAGCCGCGGATCTCGTCACAGCGCACATATCCGTGCCATGATCATCCGGTCAAGCGTCGTAGTCCCACGAGGGGATGGCCTGTTCGTGGTCTTGGGTGCACAATGGTTGTGCTCATGCGGCCCAGTCACATGCGGCTAGAAGGGAACCCGACCGGCCTCGTGGGGCAATAGCAGCAAAGTGAGCCATTGGACCGGAGGTCTCGGTTATGGAGCGCCGGCTAGCCGCCCTCTTTGCGGCCGACGTGGAAGCCTTCTCCCGCCTCATGGGAATGGATGAGACTGCGACCTTTGAGACGCTGACCTCCCATCGCGCCATCCTCGACGGCTTCATTGCCGAACACCGGGGGCGGATCGCCAACACGGCGGGCGACAGCGTGCTGGCCGAGTTCCCCAGCGTGGTCGATGCGGTGACGTGTGCGCTGAGAGCCCAGGAGGCGCTCGCGTCCGCCAATGACGAGCTGCCGGAGACCCGGCGCCTGCAATTCCGGATCGGGGTGCATGTGGGGGACGTGATGGTGAAGGGCGGCGATCTCTTCGGGGACGGCGTCAACATCGCCGCCCGACTTCAGGCGCTGTCCCGGCCCGGGGGCATCTGCCTGTCGGCGACAGCCCAGGAATACGTGCGCAAGGCCCTGCCCGTTACCTTCGAGGATCTCGGCCCGCAACCCGTCAAAAACATCGACGAGCCTGTCCGGGCTTTCGCCGTCAAAGCAACCTATGGGCAGGGAACGCCGATCCGCACCCTATCCGCCAAGGAAATCCTCCGCGCCGACCGGCCAGCCGTGGCGGTGCTGCCGTTCACGAACATGGGCGGCGACCCGGACCAAGTCTACTTCAGCGATGGCATCACCGAGGACATCATCACCGAGCTCGCCCGCTTCCGGGAGCTTCTCGTCATTGCCCGGAACTCCTCCTTCTCGTTCCGGGGCAAGGACGTCGACGTGCGGGAGGTCGGGCGGGTGCTCAATGCAGACTACGTCGTCGAGGGCAGCGTGCGCCGGATCGGCGACCGGGTCCGGATCACCGGACAGTTGATCAACGCCGCCTCAGGCGCCCATCTCTGGGCCGAACGGTATGACCGCTCATTCGAGGACGTGTTCGCCATCCAGGACGAGATCGCACGCAGGGTGGTCGCAACCGTGGCCCGGCGCATCGAGGAGGAGGCTGAGGCGGTGGCGCGCCGCCGGCCGCCGCAGGACATGCGCGCCTACGATCTCTTCCTGCAAGGGCATCGCCTCACCGACGTCTTCACGGACGACGGGCAGGCTCGGGCGCGGGCGTTCTTCGAGCGCGCCCGCGACCTCGACCCTACCTTCGCCAGGGCGTACACCGGGCTTGCGTTCAGTTATCTCAACCAGGCCGCCGAGGAGGGCATCGGGCTTCCGCGAGAGCGGGATCCGAACCGGATCGAGGCACGCCGGCTGGCCGAGCAGGCCCTGACGGTCGATCCAACCGAACCGCGGGTGCAATCGACCGCAGGTTACGTGTTCCTGACCTGGCGGGAGTTCGACCGGGCCGAGCGTCACCTCGATCTTGCGCAGTCCATGAACCCGAACGACGCGACGATTCAGATCTTCTGGGCTTGGGCGCAAGCGTGCTTGGGGAACCCGGCGAAGGGCCTGATGGCTGCCGAGCTCGCACGGCGTCTGAACCCGCGCTATCCGCAGTGGTACAACTTCTATGAGGCCAGGACGCTGTTCTTGCTGCGGCGCTACGAGGACGTCGTTTCTCGGCTTCGATACCGCATAACGGGCGAGCCCACTTGGCACCGCCGGGACATGTTGCTGCTGAGTGCGGCGTTTGGCCTGCTGAGTCAAGCGGAGCCGGCTCAGCGATGCGCCGGGTGGTTCCTGGATAGCGTCAGGGACGTGTGGTGCGGCGATCAGAACGCGGGAGCCCCGGAGTACGTCGATTGGTTCATCGACACCTCCTATCTTCGGCGCGCGGAGGACGAGGAGCTCCTGCGGGAAGGGCTGCGCTTGGCCGGGCTGCCAGCGTAGATGGACCGCAGCTAAGGGAGCAACGCGACTTCGATGCAATACCGGGGAACTTATGGCGTCCACATCCAGGGCGACGATGCTGCGAATGTCGGTTGATGGCACTGGGCTGACCTTAGCCATAATTCCGCATTGGGGGCGTGAGCTGACTTTCACAGCCAAGAGCTCAATGGCACAGGTTGATCCGTTCCAGACCTTGACGCTGAAAGGTGACCCGGCCTGGGAGCATGCTCAAGCGTCGGGTAGAAGCAATTGCCGGAGCAAGCAGGTCTTCCCGATGGGACGCAAGAGGTTGGCCGCTCAATCAGGAGCGGCCAACCTCAGGCATGCCCTTCAACGGATCGGGGCCTGATCGGCTCGGGCGTCAGACAGTGCGCGGGCTGAATGCATTGGCTGACACAACACAGGTCTACTTGGTGGCTGGACTCCGTGTTTCGATAGCTCCAGTCGTCGGAGTGATGCTGTCGCGGGCGAGAGCCGCCGCTTCCCTGAGCTTGCGTTCATCCTCGGCCGTCAGCTCCGGCCGGTCGATCTTGATCGTCAGCTTGTCGAGCTTGCCATTAAAAGCGAACGGCACCTGGTAGTCACGGTCATCAACCGGGGTGCCGGTGTCGGACGCGATGTCGAAGCTCTCGTCCCATTGCAGGATCAACGGGATCGTCCGGTCCATCGTCTGGGTCGCGACTACCCTGCCGTCGACCTTGAGTTCGCCCGTCGCCTTGCGGCCGAGACCGCTCATGTTGTTAAAGGCCAGGGTCGAGAAGCCGAGCCCGTCATACTTGAAGTCGAACGTCAGTGTGTGCTTGCCCGGCGTGAGGGCATCCGCTCCTTCCCAGCGCACCCGCTGGAAATCGAGCAGGTTCCAGGTGTACACCGGCTTGCCCTTGAGCAGGTAGAAGCCCCAGCCGCCGAAGCGGCCGCCCTGCGTCGCCAAGACACCATCCCCGCCGCCCTGCGGCACCTCGACCTCGGCCGTCACCGTGTAGGACGTGCCGAGGAGCTGTGGGGCATCTCCCATCGGGATGCCGGTGAGTGGACCAGCATAGGTGAACTCATTGCGGCCCGCTGTCACGCTGGGGCGCGGTGTCACCAGCCGCGTCGCCAGTGTGTTGTCGAGCGGGAAGACCTGGTACTTGCTGGCCTCGGCCACGAACAATTGCTGCATCTCCTTCAGCTTGTCGGGATTGGCGGCAGCCACGTCGGTGGATTGGGTCCAGTCCTTGGTCAGGTCGTAGAGCTCCCACACGTAGCCGTTCATCACGTCCTGCGGCGGCGTGGAGGCCAGCATCCAGGGCGCCTGAATCGGCTTCGTGTTGGCGTACCAGCCGTCGTTGTAGATGCCGCGGTTTCCGAACATCTCGAAGTACTGGGTCCGGTGCCGCGTCGGCGCCGTCGCGTTGGCCTTGTCGAAGGTATAGGCCAGGCTCACGCCTTCGATTGGTCTCTGGGCGATGCCATCGACCATGGTGGGGGCCGGAAGGCCGGTGGCCTCCAGGAGCGTCGGGACGATGTCGATCACATGATGGAACTGGCTTCGGATGCCGCCGAGGTCCTTGATCTTCGCCGGCCAGGAGATCGCCATGCCCTGGCGCGTGCCGCCGAAATGCGAGGCGACCTGCTTGGTCCATTGGAAGGGGGTGTCGAACGCCCACGTCCAGCCGACCGCCATGTGGTTGTAGGTCCGGTCCGACCCCCAGGCGTCGTAGAAATACTTCAACTGGTCCGCCACCGGCACTTCGACGCCGTTGAACTGGGCAACCTCGTTCGGGGTGCCGATCGGTGAGCCCTCGGCGCTCGAACCGTTGTCGCCCGAGATGTAGACGATCAGGGTGTTGTCGAGCTTGCCCTGGCGCTCGACCTCCTGGATTACGCGGCCGATCTCGTGGTCGGTGTATGCAAGATACGCAGCGTAGACGTTTGCCTGGCGGATGAAGAGCTTCTTCTCGTCATCCGTCAGCTTGTCCCAGGTCTTCAGCAGGTTGTCCGGCCAGGGCGTGAGCTTGGCGTCCTGCGGGATCACCCCGAGCCGCTTCTGATTGTCGAAGATCTGGTCGCGCAACGCGTTCCAGCCCTTGTCGAACAGGTGCATTTCGCTGATCTTCTGGATCCACTCCGGTGTCGCGTGGTGCGGTGCGTGGGTCCCGCCCGGAACGTAGTAGACGAAGAAGGGCTTCGCCGGGTCGACCTCGTTGAGCATCCTCATGTGGCTGATGGCGTCATCCGCCATCGCGGTGGTCAGGTTCCAGTTTGGCTGCCCGACATAGGGATAGATCGCCGTCGTGTTGCGGAACAGATTGGGCTGCCACTGGCTCGTGTCGCCGCCGACGAAGCCATAGAAATACTCGAAGCCCATGCCGATCGGCCACTGATCGAAGGGGCCGGCCTGGCTCGCTTGGAAGGCAGGGGTGTTGTGGTCCTTGCCGAACCAGGAGGTGGCGTATCCATTATCCTTCAGGATCCGACCGATCGTGGCCGAGTTCCTGTCGATGATGCTGTCGTAGCCCGGGTAGCCCGTGGCCTGCTCCGCAATCACGCCGAAGCCGACCGCATGGTGGTTGCGCCCGGTGATGAGCGCGGCGCGGGTGGGCGAGCACAGGGCGGTGGAATGGAACTGGGTGTAGCGCAGGCCCTGATTGGCGATGCGGTCGAGTGCCGGGGTCGGGATGACGCCGCCGAAGGTCGAGGGCGCGCCGAAGCCGCAGTCGTCGGTCATGATCAGCAGGACGTTCGGAGCGCCCTGGGGAGGCGCCACCCGGGCCGGCCAGTACGGTCTCGATTGAGCGGCGTTGAGGTTGATCTGGCCGCCGAACGGTTGTGGCGGATTGGGCAGGTAGCGGCCGTCGACCGTCGTCGTGGCGTCGGGCGATCCCGGCGTGCCGGTGATCTGCTGGGCCTGGGCCGCGGAGATGGCCAGGATGCTGGCAGAGACGAGGGAAAGGGCTAGGGAGATCGCTTTCATGGCATGATCCCTTCGAGAGCGCCGACGCACCCCTGACGAGTTGCGAACGGAATGCAGCCCTGTGCCATACAGGTACGCCCGCGGCATGGTCACAGCGCCGTCCTGGCTGGCCTCTATTATCGCTTGAGGCCCGACCGCCGCGCTATCAGGGTCAGTCCTAGAACTGATCGGGGAAAACCCTGATTGGTGCCATCGGCGATGCCCTCGCGGCCGGGATCGCTCCTGCTAGGAGTTACCGAGACACGGCATGAACGTTCGATGAGGCACGGTTCAGCGGGGTGACCCCAGGCAAATTCATCAATCTCTTGACCGTCTCCGCCAGAACCACAGTGGTAACAGTGGTACTTGTCGTGACTAAGATCGAGAAAGGTCCGTTCCTGGCAGATTTTGTTGAAAAACTCCCGAGCGGTGCTGAGTCGATCTACTAATGGCGCCAGCCTGTCAGATCAGGCCCAGCATCCTGTATGCCAATCGGCCGAAAAACGGCAGGAGCGGCCATTCAGAAACCGTTCGTCTTCAGTTGAGATACCGGGTGTCGCCTTGAGGGTCGGGGTCTCATGCCTCGGCCGCGATGAGGTAAACCCGCAATGGTCCGTTGTTTTCATTCGATTGCGTCGTCACCTCATCATAAGTCTCCACGACAACATGCCTGAATCCTGCCTCGCGATGCATTGTAACCAGAGTATCGGCGTCGTAGACACGGAATCCGAACTCCGCGCGGGCGAACTCAAACGATGTGGCCGTCTCGGGATACATGCTGGCGAGGATGCTGATGCCACTGGGCCGCAGCACCCGATGGATCTCCGTAAGAGCTCTGACCGGCTCGGGCCAGAAATACGCCACAGCCACGGCGAAGACTCGGTCGAAGCTGCCCTCCGGAAAAGGAAGTGCCTCGGCCGAACCGTGAAGAAACTCGGCTCGGCCGCTTGCCACGAGGGCTTGGTTGAACCGCAACGCCTCTTCCACCATGGCAGCCGAGATGTCGATACCGATGTAACGGATGGTCTCGTCATGGCCAATCAGAACCGGCACCAGGCGGCCATTGCCAAACCCGACTTCAAGAACGTGGTACCCTGGCTTGAGGTCAAGTCGGTGAAAAAGACCGCCTCATTGACCCTACGATTGACCGTGTTCAGGCGCTCGGTGATGGCTAACCCGATCTCGCCGTCGGGATGACCGAGCTGTTGGGCGCGCTCGGCCGGTGTTAGCGTGCTGAGGTCCACCATTGCCCATTCCCACAAGGCTCCCCTCCAGAGGAATGGTAGAAGCCCTCTCGTATCAGAGCAAGTGTGGCGAAGGTCAGCTCAGAGGGTCAGAAACAATCCATGAGAGGTTCCCATCCCTAGGCCACTCCAAGGAGCAGCGTGATGAAACGGGAGTTGGAGTTCAGTTCAACTAATGGACGTCAGGATCTGGGTGAGTTCGCCCGGCATGAGCAGCATAGCGTCGTGTCCAGTGGGGATCTCTCGGTAGCTCCAGCCTGGCATGCTCCTCGCCAGTTCCCGTGAATCCGCTGTGTTAGCGAAGTAGGGATCCGAGCAGGCGATGTAGGTTGCCGGTACCCCATTGCCCAAGGGGTGCTGCAACTGCAACTTGTCATAGTTGGTTTGCAGGGGATGTGGGGTCAGCTTCGCCACCATCCAAGCCGCCATAGCGGGGTCGGTGATGCCGAAATACTCCGGAGGGCCTGGCGGAAAGGTCAAGCCGTTGCTGGTCTCCATGGCTCGAAGCCTGGCGGTCTCGACGCGTTCCGGCGCCCTGTCGGCCAGCGACTCCCCGGGCCGCAGAACGAGCGCATCAAGGTACACCAGGTGCCGCAACCGCTCGGGCATGCGGTCGGCCACGCCAGAGAGCACGGACCCCGCGAAGCTATGGCCGACCAGGATCACATCCGCCAGATCCTCATACCGGATCACCTGCGCGACATCTTCAATGAAGGTTTCTAGCGTCGGGCCGATCGACACCAGGTGCGACCGCTCGCCAAGCCCTGTCAGCGTCGGCGCGTAGGCCAGGTGCCCCAGAGCGCAGGCGTGCAGTCACATCCTTCCAGCACCAAGCGCCGTGGCAGGCGCCATGGACCAGCACGAAGGTTTTGGCGTCCATGGATCATGCCTCCTTGCAGTCCTTGAGCCTGAAATATGATCCAGAGGCCGAAAAGCCAGTCCGGAGACATCAAGGTTCAGGGCCCACATTGGCCGCGGGCACTCGGGTCTGCCGAGCCTTGCCAGAAGGCCAAGGGCCGCTTTGGGTCACGCCACGAAATTCCCTGGCCTTCAGGAGCGTCCGGTCCCCTGTCTGATACGGACGTTCGGTTTGTGCCCAGGAGCTGCCTCTCGGCCCAATCCTCTTCACGGCAGTTCTGGAATGCCGGGCGTGGGTAGGACGCCTAGCAGGACGCGGCCGTTAGGGCCACGGTCGCTGGCACTTGAGGACTGCGTCCGCGGCGTCTCGCTGATTTGAGACAGGTCACCATCGCTCTGGCTCTCTGCGCAAGTCTAGGCTTGGAACCGAAGCGGCAATGAAAAAGGGTCGCGCCCGGTCTTGTGACCTTGTTCGCGACCCTTTGAACCGTCTTTGTGGCTACTCCGCCACCGTTAGGAGACAAGCTTGTTTTTCCAACTGAACCTGTACATTGCGCCACATAGGAACGGCTGCTGTCTCATGAGCGTTGGCCCATCCCCAAAGCCGCAATAGGAGGTTCCCGTGAGTAAGCTTAGGCGCTTAACGATTGTCCTTGCAGGATGCATTCTCGCCGGCAGCTTCGCCGGGGGTGCTTCCGCGCAACCGCGCATGGATCGAGACTGGGACAATGGCCGCGATTGGCGGGATCAAGATAGAGACTGGGGCCGCGATAGAGACTGGGATCGGGGTCCTCGATGGCGCGGCCGCGACCGAGATTGCTATTACGAGACCCGCCGAACAAGGAACCGTTACGGTGAAGTAGTTGTGAGGCGATATCGAGTTTGCGAAGATTAACCCTAGCTGGTCGGCGGTAGTGCGGCTACCGCCGACCAGGGTGATTTACTGAGGCGTAGGGGATGCTGGCGCAGGAGTAGTCGAACTCGTTGTTCCGCGCGGCTGCGACTGAAGCCGGTCGAACATTCTCAGAGCCGCATCGACGCAGGCTTGTGTGGACTCCTCCTCGCCACAGATAGCCCGAAGCTGCGTGTCGCCACTGCGCAGGAAGAAGCGGGCACCACGTGCTGGACGGTCATCATCGTCTTCATCACGCACCGCTCCCCCGCGGCGATCGCTCCTATCACCGTCGTCTCGGCCCCTGTCTCTGTCCCATCGGTCGCGGCTGTCATGCCACCGTCCGCGCCAGTCATCGTGGTCTCGCGAGGAGTTCTGGCTCCAAGCTGAAGTTCCGAGGAGAGCCAGGCCGGCTGCTAGTATGAGGGCTTTCCGCATGGGGATCTCCATTACAGCGACGCCATTGCGAACGCGCGCGAACATTCCTTTGTCTGGCGTCTATAGCTTTGGATAAGGGCGCTCGGGTGAACCAGACGCCGAGAGTTAGGTTCCACCAAGAGAAGATCCAGCTACATTACAACAGACACAATGGGGGCGAGTTCAACTTCGTGGCGCGTTTGCTCTCGACCCAGCGAGCTTGCCTGTCCGCCGTGAGACCTCAACCGCTACCTTGCTCCAGAACACCATACCACTTGTGCTTCCCATCGAGCGGCAATAATCGGCTTGCTCGCAAGCCCGGGCGTATGCCTCTCGGCCCTCGTAGGCAATAAGGCACACCGCCTCGTATTCGACAGCCGTGAGGCCTGTGGAGCGAGGCTTTCGTCCAGGCAAGCGGGTAGCGAGTTTGTTGAGGCGGGTTAGGATCCAGCGCATGGCCTGGATTGAAGCAAAACCCTTCGAACCTGTGCAAGCCGCGATGAAGGTTCGAAGCAACGATTTTGGCAACGAAAAAGCGAATGCCCCGTACGGGCGGGGCTAAGTGCCTGAAACCTTTGGCGCCCCCAGGGGGCTCGAACCCAGGATCATCTGTTTAAAAGTCAGAGGCTCTCTGCTCAAGCGACGTTGGACAACTCGTCTATCCAAAACCGCGCGCTCACGAGAAGCTCACAAAGCAGTGCGGTTGGTTGGAAAGAGGCGCCGTCCCGGCCTTCAGAATGGAATGACCTTCGGCCGGCGCGCAATCAGCGTAGGATCGAACACTTCAACCTGATCAACCCAGTCAGGGATCCCAAGACCTGAGACTCGTGACAGAAGAACATGCCATGGTTCTGTATCGGCATATAGTCGAGGCGATTGCCTTTCCGGGCGACCTCGTGAGTGACGAGGTCGCCCGGAGCATCCTTGAGAGCAGGCTTGGCCGGCATGCTGCGGGAGCGGCATCACCGTCTCGTCGATGGGGCCTCCACCACATAGGAGCGGATCCGGGTCCGTCCGTGGCTGAGATCCCGTCGGCCGGCATCAGATTGCTCCGGAACTCCGGCAGCCCCCTCTTCGCCGCCGGAAGCCGAACGCTCGCCGGTGGTCGGGTTGGTGGCTGATCCGGAGACGACACCCTCGGCCGACACACCCGACCATCCCGCCGCCCGCCAGGAGTCGGCGCGCTCGTCCATGTCGATGGTGCCTTCGTCATCGAGGATGTCGAGCACGCGCTCATACTGCTCATCGCTGGCATCGACCGAGATCAGATAGCCGCCGCGGCTGAGGCCCTCCGCATAGGTGTGCCGGTCTTCGTCCGGCAGAAACCACCCGCCCAAAGCGCCCCAGAACCCTCCTGGCTCGGGGCGTCGGGCTGCGGCGGGATCGTCCGGTGGATCCCGCTCGTCACCAGGCATGAAGCGAATGATGTCACGGGATACCCCGGCATCCACCAGACGCTCGATCGCATCCTCGGCATCGCTGCGGCTGTCGAAGAAGGCTGTGACCATTTTTCGGGATAATGAAGAACCTGTGGGTATGCTGGACGTCATCGATCTGTTTCCTCCTCGTTGATGACCAAACCATCCGAGGCTCACATTCCTGCGGCCAAGGCTTGGTTCGAGGCAAAGGGACTCCTCAACTTCACGCGGGACGACAAGTTCGCCTCCCCTTCCCTCGGCTGTTCGATCAGAAGCCCATGGCGGCAGCGGTTACCTCAGCCCAAGATGCCGCTTGGGCATCGACTTGGCCGGGTTGCAGCGATCTGGTCCAAGCCCATCGTGCTTTCATGCAGCAGGTCGGCTCGAAGCTAGGCGGTTAGTCTCCGAACACCTACACGGAAGAGCGGCTGCGACCTGCTACGGCATGGTAGATCACAAGGACAACGATCGCTCCGATGATGGCAACCACCATGCTCCAGAGATTGAAGCCAGTCACGCCGACATGCCCGATGGCATTGAAGATGAAGCCGCCAACCACGGCTCCGACGATGCCGAGAACAATGTCGAGGAGAACGCCCTCGCCCGATTTGTTCACGATTTTGCTTGCGATGAAGCCTGCGATGAGGCCGAGAACCAGCCAGCCGATGATCGACATGCCACACTCCCGCGCTGTCTCAGAATCAACGGTGCCGCTTGAAAAGAGTTCGAGTGGTGCCTTGGAACGCCTCATCCGTCAGGCCATGCGGTGCCGGGCTTAGCCTTGGAGCGTGGCCTGGGCAGGTTGGCTCTCCAGCCTTGAGCTGTCCCTCCACTGCTTCATCAGTTCCCACTCGGACCGGCAGCAACCTTCCCAGTCTGATGATGGAGCCGATGCACCATGGCAGCCTCAGCCCCGCTCCGTCGCGCTTCCGACCGCCGCCCGCCATGAATGGTAAGCGGGGCAGTTTGGGGGTGGCCGTCCTCAGGCTCCTCGGGCCACGAGGACGGCCAGCGGCGGGACCTTAGGCTGACCTGTGTCCAGTCCGAGCCGGTCCCCGAGACAGGTGAAGAACAACAGGCCGAGCTTGCGGCACGTCTTCGACAGCCCCAGCATCACATCCCGTGCCAGGCGGCCATCGGCGCTCATCGTGCCGCCAGAGATCTTGCGCTTGAACACCCAGGCCCGGACCGAAAGCGCTTTAATGGCTTTATCAGTGTTATTCACAGAAGCCCTGGTCGGTTTAGGCTCTTGCAAGCTCAACCCTTGAGTTGCTCCAGCCTGTATTCTCCTCTGTAACCCATACCCACTGTGCGGCTCCCCCAGCTACCGATGATCCTGAACGTCTAGAGGCGGCTCCATGAGGTGCCGTGCTTCACAAAAGGCGTGTGGGTGTGAAGCATTTCACATCATCCATCGTCAGATTGCGTCACCGTAAGCCCAGTCTGATCCATGGAGATGTTCATGAAACACATGAAACTGGTGTGCGCTGCCATCGGCTTCATTAGCATCAGTTCAGCGGCACTTGCGCAAAGCCGTCCGCTGACCACTGCGATGTCTTGTAATCAGGCCCAAGGCCTTGTCGCGTCCCAAGGCTCCATTGTTCTCAACACAAGCGCCACAGCCTACGAACGCTACGTGTCATCGGGTGCATACTGTGGGCTCGGTGAAGTGCCAGGACCTGCCTGGGCTCCAACAAAGGACGCCCCCCGGTGCCCGCTTGGTTCTCGCTGTGTAGGCGTCAGTCGTGGCAGGTGAGTTGACCTAAGCGATACCCTCACGGTCGCCTATGCCCGTCATACAGGCTCCCGTGATACCAATGACATCCTGGGTGTCCTGCGAGTCCGCTATGTGCCGCAGATAATCGGTGATGGTGTGACACGCTTCACAGAACTCTGAGCCAGCATACGCCATCGATAGCGCTCTCGGATGCGAGGATGATGACATGAAGGCACCTGAGCACCAGTTTCAGAACGTTCACGGGCTTGAAGGGCAGCCCTTTTCTGCGTCCTTTGCCCTCCTATTGGTCATTGGGTCAATCAACGTTGCAGCCACCGTCTTATCGCTACTTGCGGCTTGAGGATGATCAATCGCTCATCAGCAAGGACAGGTCCGCTATGGGCTTCCTGTGCCTCACAGCTGACTAAGTTAGTCGGCCCTGAATAACCCACAACTGATTGAGGCAGAAGGATTCTTCGTCGTCACGAAGCATTGTAGAATGCCAGCATCTGGGGACGGACCCGCTCAAACCTGGTGTATTTCCATGGGACCCAAGCCGACGATGCCGAGCTCCGGCGATCTCTACCGCAGCCGCCTCGACCAGATCCTCGATCCCCGCCACGCGTTGTTCCGCCTGGCTGCTTTGATCGACTGGGACAGCTTCGATCAGGAGTTCGGCCGCTTCTATCGGCCGCTCGGCCGGCCTGCCAAACCCACCCGGCTGATGGTTGGGCTGTCGTATCTCCAGCATACCTTCAACCTGTCCGATGAGGCGGTGGTGCAGCGCTGGATCGAGAACCCGTATTACCAGTGGTTCTGTGGCTGTGATTACTTCCAGCATCAGCTGCCGTGCGATCCCAGCTCGCTGACGCGCTGGCGCAAGCGGCTCGGCCCCGACGGGCTGGAGAAGCTGCTGTCCGCCACGATCCAGGCCGGGCTGGAAAGCGGCGCGGTGCGGCCCTCCAGTCTGGAGCGGATCAGCGTCGACACCACCGTGCAGCCCAAAGCTATCACTTATCTGAAGTAGTTTGGACTTAATCTGACAGACGGTGTCGTTAGGCTGAGGCGTGAGCCGAGGCCGGGCGCGGAGCGGTCGGGGTGCGCAGCGCCCGGCCTCGGCGTTCCCAAGGAGCACCGCCATGACCAACGAGCAGAAGATCATCCGCGCCAAGCTCGGCCTTTTGGAGCTGGCCAAGCAGCTCGGCAATGTCAGCCAAGCCTGCCACATGATGGGCTATTCCCGCGACAGCTTCTACCGCTTCAAGGAGCTTTATGAGACCGGCGGCGAACTGGCCCTGCAGGAGCTGACCCGGCGCAAGCCGCTGCTGGCCAACCGCACGCCACCGGAGGTGGAGGCCGTCATCGTTGAGCTGTCCCTGGAGCAACCCGCTTTCGGCCAGATCCGAATTGCCAACGAGATGCGCAAGCGCGGCCATTCGATCTCGCCGGCCGGCGTGCGTGGGGTGTGGCAGCGACATGATCTCGAGACGATGAAGAAGCGGCTCAAAGCCCTGGAAGCGAAGGTGGCGCAAGAAGGCCTGATCCTGACCGAGAGCCAGGTGGCAGCCCTGGAGAAGGCCAAGGCCGAGAAGGACGCGCACGGCGAGTTCGAGAGCGAGTGTCCCGGCTACTGTGGGGCGCAGGACACCTTTTACGTTGGCACCATGAAAGGAGTGGGGCGGATCTACCAGCAGACCTTCATCGACACCTACACCAAGGTGGTGTTCGCCAAGCTGTACGACCGCAAGACGCCGATCACGGCCGCCGACCTGCTCAACGATCGGGTTCTCCCGTTCTTCGATGCCCATGACGTGAAGCTGTGTCGCGTGCTCACTGACCGCGGCACCGAGTACTGCGGCAATCCCGAACACCATGAGTACGAGCTCTATCTGGCGGTCGAGGACGTGGATCACACCCGCACCAAGACCAAGAGCCCGCAGACGAACGGCATCGCCGAGCGCTTCCACAAAACGGTGCTGGATGAGTTCTACCGTGTGGCCTTCCGCAAGAAGATCTATGGCTCGATCGTCGAACTCCAGACTGATCTCGATGCTTGGGTTCGGAGTTATCATGAGGAGCGGCCGCACCAGGGCCGGTGGTGCTTTGGCAAGACGCCGATGCAAACCTTCTTGGATGCAATTCCATTAGCGAAGGAGAAGATGATCGCAGCTTGAACGCACTATCGGACAGATGAGCCCGACCAACTCTCGGACGCCAAATGTCAGATCAAGTTCCAGCTACTACATATGATCGGCTTGCCGCCGGTCACCGCATGAGCCGCATTGTTGACCCAGAATGTCGAGAAGGACCGCCGACTGCCTGTGGCGCCAGGACCGCAACATCAGACCTGAGCTCACGCAATCGCCAATGTTCCCCATGCATCGCGCCGGATTGCACTGAGCGGGAACAACTCTGGCTCGGGCTGCTTCTCCGGTGAACTCAACCAACCGCACGCGAGGGTTTCATGCCTAGGCTCCAAGACAAGATCGCGGTCATCACCGGGTCCGACTCAGGCATGGGACAAGCCATGGCCGAGGAGTTCGCCAGGGAGGGGGCCCATGTCGCCATCACCTTCCACACGGACGAGGGCGGAGCTCAAGAGACCCGCAGGCGGGTTGAAGCCGCTGGGCGGCGCGCCCTCGTGCAGCAGGTCGATGTGCGTGACGAGGCCAGTGTCGCGGCTCTCTTCGAGGCGGTGGAGCGGGAACTCGGAACCCCGGACATCCTCGTCAACAATGCCGGTATGGGATCCAGCGGCGCGCCGGTAGCCGAGACGAAGACGGAAGAATTCGACAAGGTGATCAAGACGGACCTCTATGGTCCGTTCTTCTGCTGCCGGGAGTTCATCCGCCGCCGCAAGGCTGCGGGTCCGGGCGGAAAGATCCTCAACATCACGTCCGTGCACGAGGCGATCCCCAGCCCGATGAACGCGGCCTACGGAGCAGCGAAAGGTGGCCTGCTCACCTTCACCCGCAGCCTTGCGCTCGAATTGGCGCCGGAGCGGATCAACGTGAATGCCATTGCTCCGGGATTGATCAGGACGCCCATGACGATGAAGCGCACAGACGACCCCGAGAAGCGGCGCGAGGAGATGCCGAATATTCCCTGGAACCGGCCCGGCGAGCCATGGGAGCTTGCCAAGCTTGCCCTTTATCTAGTTTCGGAGGACGCGGACTACGTGACCGGCCAGAGCTTCACCATCGATGGCGGCCTTGAGATGAACTGGGGGCAGGGCGCGTGAGACGGGAGGCGAGCCGACACCGGCTGGAGCAGGGCCCATGAGCCAGAACATCGCAGGCAAGGTTGTTGTCATCACAGGGGCCAGCAGCGGCATCGGCGAGGCCACGGCAAGGCTGCTGGCCGGCATGGGCGCGCAGGTGGTGCTCGGGGCACGGCGCCAGGAGCGGCTTGCGGCCCTTGCCGCCGAGATCCGGGCCGAGGGGGGCAGGGTTGAGATTACCGCGGCCGATGTCGCCCGGCGCGAGCAGGTAGATGCGCTGGTCCGGACCGCCGAAACTGCGTTCGGACGGCTCGACGTGATGATCAACAATGCCGGGCTGATGCCCCTGTCCCGGCTCGATCAAACCAGGGTCGAGGACTGGGAGCGTATGATCGACATCAACCTGAAGGGCGTCCTCTATGGCATCGCGGCCGCACTCCCGATTATGCAGCGCCAGCGGAGCGGCCACATCATCAACATCGCCTCGACCGCAGGCCTGCGGGTCCGCCCGACCATGGCGGTGTATTCCGCGACCAAGCTTGCCGTGCGGGCCATCTCCGAGGGACTGCGGCAGGAGGCGACGGCCTACAACATCCGCAGCACCATCATCTCGCCGGGGCCCACCGCGACTGACCTGCCGGACAGCGTGACCGACGAGGCTGCGGCGGCGGCTACGCGGGTGCAGCATGAGATGGCTATCCCGGCGCTCTCGGTCGCTCAGGCGATTGCCTTCGCGATCAGCCAACCTGCCGAAGTGGACGTGAACGAAATCGTCCTCCGCCCGACCGCCGTCGCCTGAGCGCCACCTGTGCAACGCCCAAGCCGGTCAGAACCGGTATGTCACGCCCGTCAGCTCCTCTGACGCCGACCAGAGCCGCTCGGCGGCCAGTCGGTCCAGGGCGTGCGGGGCGATCTCCGCCTCCTCTGGGTAGCCGTGGATTTCCCGGAACCCATTCGGACCGTAGTAGGCACCGCCCTTCGCATCCGGAGCTGTCGCCGCAAACAGCAGCGGCAACGCGCCCTGGGCGGCGGATTGGCCGATGACGTTGAAGAGCGCCTGTCCGAGGAACCATTGGATTGGGCCGGCCCGGTCGCCGCGGCGGGTGATGTCGGTGCTCGCCACCCCGGGATGCGCCGGAATGGAGCGAACCGGCGAGCCCGCAGCCTTCAGCCTGCGGTCGAGCTCCAGGCCGAACATCAGCATGGCAAGCTTCGTCAGCCCGTAGGCGGCCATCGGCCGGTAGGAGCTTTTGAGCTGCAGATCATCAAGGTGGAGCCAAGCCCGCCGATGGGCAATGCTGGCGACCTCAACAATGCGCGAGGATGCGTCTCGCCTGACGTTTGGAAGAAGCAATCCCGTCAGGGCGAAATGACCCAGATAGTTCGTTGCGAACTGCCGCTCGAAGCCATCCTCGGTTTCCTCCCGCTGCGGGACGGCGGAGATGCCGGCGTTCAGCAAAAGAATGTCGATGGGCGGCCCCCCGTCGCGCCAGGAAGCGGCGAATTCCTGAACCGATGCGAGGCTGGCGGTATCAAGTTGGCGAAACTCCACCTGGGCTCCGGCATGGACTTGCTGTATCGAGGCCATGGTACGCTGCGCCTTGGCTTCGTCGCGCGCGGCCAGTACGACCTGTGCGCCCGCACGGGCCAGAGCCAAGGCCGCCTCGTAACCAAGGCCGCTGGTGGATCCGGTCACGACGGCAAGTCGACCAGTCAGTGATGGGACGTCGGCTGCCGTCCACTTGCGGGTGGCCATGGTCCATCCTGCCTTTCTCCAAGCTCCGTCAACGCATCTTGTGGGGCAGGTGTTCTCGGCCGTGCACACTGAGAGCCTGAGAGGGTCGGAACGTGGCAAATCCCGCCGCGCATCACCCGCGGGCACAAAGGATCATAGCACCGAGCCGCAGCGCTGCACGGAAGCCAATGGGCCAACCACGTTTACGAGGTCCCCACCGCCTCCTGCACCCATGCCGTCAGGGCTTCAGTGCGTGCGGCCCCCCTGACCTCGGCGCTCGTGACGAGCCACAAGGGCTGGGTCAGGATCACGTCACCGAGGAGTTCGATCAGGTCGGGATCGGCGGCTCCGACGAAGTCCGGGGCGAGCAGGGCAACTCCGAGCTGCTTAGCCAGGATCACCTGCAGGTGCATCGCGCTGGCGGCCGCAACCTGGTGCTCCGGCGCGAACAGCCCTTGGGTGGACCGGGCAATCGGCAACGCCGCGAAGTCCTCTCCCCACCCGATCCACGGCACCATCTTCAGATCAGCTATGTCATTGATCGACAGTCGGGCCTCGCGCGGTGCGTAGGCTCGGAAGCGATCTCGCCGACCTTGCGGGCCAGAAGCTCATCCTCGCCCGGACGGCCGATGCGGACCGCGAGATCGGCATCGCGCCGGGGCAGGCTCACGAGGGCAGGGCCGGTCGAAAACGCCACCATCAGGAAGTCCGTCTCATTAATCAGCTCTTCGATCTAGCAGCCTGAATGACCTTATCGACGGGGTTCGTCTGCCGTTCCAAGTTACTGCAACGGTGCCGTCTCAAGCCCGTTATGCTTAATCTCCACGCGCAGGGAGTCAGCGAATCCGTGCGCGACGAACTTTGCCGAAGGCTGGTCAAGTGAGTTGACCAGTGCGCGGTGGATGCACTTCACTCACCGCGCGGGCCAGAAGGATCACTTCATCTTGGTCTGAATATCCTCCAGCAAGGCAATGTGTTCGGTGATCATGCCACGGGCGAGTTTCGCGACGTTCGCGTGCTCCCGGTTCTGTGGGTTGCTTTGCAGGTACTGCGTCTGCACCTGCAGCAGGCCGCTGTGCCCTTCCATTTGCCCCTGAAGGTACTGACGGTCGAAGGCCTCGCCAGGTTGCGCATTCTGGAGCTTCTGGATCATCTCCCTGCTTTGAGCATCCATTTGCATGGCTGGGGCGCTGGCCCCTGATCCAGCACTCGGCTGAGCCGCCGATCCCGTGCCGGATGTCGCAGCAGGCTCCATCATGGAATGAAGGACCTCGGAGAGCGTGGTCTGCTCCTGCACCTCGAAGGTAGCAAACCGCTTCAGGTCAGCATTCTGCGCCTTCTGCTGCGCAATCCGGCTGGTCTCAAGGGCCACCATGCCCAGCTGCATCGTCTGCTGCATGTGTTGCATGTCCGCCTGTGTCATTGGCTGGCTGCTCATGCGGGATGCGCCAGAAGCTGCACCAGTGGCACCGGAAGCCGCAGTTGGTTGTCGGGTGGAGGATCCGCTGGTCTGCGCCAGCGCAGGGGCAGTGACTGCGGCAGCCAAGCCTGCCAAGACAATGCGGCGGTCCATGGGATGTCTCCTGCTCGGATTGCGGCATCCAACCCAGGCAAAGGGCTCTGGGATTGCTCGATCATACCAACGCTGCAGAGCCGATTTTGTTAGGATCGGCCCAACGCTCTTGTCATCGCGAAAAGGGACCTGTGACGAGAAGCGGCGGCAAACCCGTGCTTCCAGCGGAAACCTCACGCGTTACTCAGCGTTGGATCAGACTGTCTGATGTCAGCAGGCTGTGGAGGGCACGATGATCTCCCGTTCCTGGCAATCTTTGGCGCTTGTGGTGGCCCTGGGGTTTGCCTCGGCGTCTCTCGCGGTTGCTCAGTCTGGGGGCGGAGGTGGCGGCTCTGGCGGGGGATCCGGTAGCGGCGCCAGCGGATCTGGCACGAGTGGTGGCGGATCTGCGAGCGGCGGTGCGCCAAGTGCAGGTACCGGTGGACCAACCGGCAATCCATCGAATACTGCAACGGGGGCTACTGGCTCACCCCAGCCGTCGACCGGTGGGATGCCCTCAAGCGGAGCGGCCAGTGGGGCGGTGACACCCCCGATTGTCCCACCAAGCACGACCGGTTCGGGCGGCAATCCAGCCAGCTCCAGTTCCAGTGCTCCCCGGCAAGGCCCGGGAGCTGCCGGCTCGGCTGGAAATCAGACCGGCCTCGGCAACATCGGGCCGGAAACCGAGAAGGAGCAGCGGGCTCAGGAGCAGAGTGACAAGGCAACCAAGAGGATTTGTGACCGCTGCTGAGCAGCGTGCCATTCTCTGCAATGCTAAGGGGCCGCTGAGCATCCCGACACTGTGACCCTGCACGAAACTGTTGCGGCTGGGCGGGTGGGCATCGGCTCAACCGCGAATGCAAACCGCCAAGGTCGCTGGCGATATTCCAGCGATGGAACACGAAGGGAGGCATCCCGCAACAACAGGGCACGGCAGCAGCGTCGGAAGGCGCCACCATTCCGACAAGGCGTGTGATCGACACGATCCGTGTTGGCATAGACCTCGCGGGCCTACCATTGACAGAGATGATCCTGGAGGATCACCATGCCCGAGTGGGGGTGTGCCGTACGGATGGCTACCATGGATAACTTCGATCACATCCTGAACTGGAAGCTGAAGCAAGGCTCACACCCGTTTCCTGGCCAAGACGGTGGCACCTGCATCAACGAAGCGGCCATTGTGGCAGCGGGCTTCCCCTACCAGCCCGTGCGTTCAGTCGAGGACATGCCGGCCTGCTTCTCACGGCCGATCTGCCGGCTGGCCATGCAGCTGAACGACGAGGCCTCGGACGCGGAGCGGCAGCATCTCCTGCCATTCGTGGCCCGCCTCGCCTGTGCCGACACGCCGATGGTGGAGCGGGAGCGGGAAGCTTATATCAGCGCCCGCCTGCGCTGGCGGCGGCCGTTCCCAGCGGGCATCGAGATCCTTGAGGGAGCGCTGGCGATTGGGCGACAAGCTGATGGGTCTGCACCGGATGAGGTGAAGGCCAGGATGGAAGCTGTCCAGACCAGAGCCACCCTTCTCACCTCAGTCCCCGACACACCTCTCTTTGCGAAGATCAAGACCTGGTTCGGCGCGAAGGAGACTGCATCGGCGGGTTGCCCGCTCGACGAGTGAGAACCGGAGACCGGGAAGGTTAGGAGCCAGTATGACGGCATCCTGGGACGACCGGCGCATGGCGGTGCTGACGCGCCTTTGGCTGTCCGGTGAGACAGCCCGTCTGATTGCGGAGAAACTGGGCGGAGGCGTGACGCGCAATGCCGTGATCGGGAAGGCTCATCGCCTCGGGCTTACGGGCAAGCACGGCAGTAAGAGCGCGGCCCTCAAGCGTGCTCGGACATTCCGTTCGGAAGAGAGTGATCAGCAATCCCAGCGCAAGCCCAAGAAGCGTGCACACTGACGTTCGGAGCAAACTCATGCGTCCGGGGCAACGATGCGAACCGCTGGACCGCAGAGAGTGTTTCGCCAAGCCTAACACGCCCCATCTGGGCAACACCATCTTTGGATCGGCTGATCTGACGTGTGGCCCTGCGGCCCGGCATTGCGCGAGCTCCGATGGGCGCATTTTGGCCCGCTCCCGGCCTGGAGCATACCGGCGCCGCCGGACAGACCGATCTGCTCAAGTTGTTCGATGGTCCGCCCACCTTCGAGCAGTGCACCATTGACCTTAATCCTGAGCCCCTCGCCTTGTCTGTGAATCCGCCTGAACAGGTCACGGAGCTTCGGCGTTGAAAAGACCGCCGCCCTGGCCCTTCTGCAGCAACGGCGGACCCGGCAAACCCTCACCTTCCAGCGAGGCTCATCGATGTCAGGTTTCAAGGCGGGGCATCCTGCCACAGGCGAGATCCAGGCGACCACTGCGCCATCCGCCTTCTCGCCTTTCCGCTCCCGCATCTTCCTGGCCATGTGGGTGGCAAGCCTGCTGTCGAATTTCGGCAGTTTGATCCAGAACGTGGGCGCAACCTGGCTGATGACCTCCCTCGCGCCCTCGGCCGACATGGTCACCCTCGTCCAAGTGTCCACCGTCTTGCCGATCGTCCTGTTTTCGCTGCCAGCGGGGGCCGCAGCAGACGTGTGGGACAGGCGGGTCCTCATGTTAACCGCGCAAAGCGGTATGCTCATCGTTTCGGCCGCTCTTGCCATTCTCGCCTGGTTCGGCCAAGTCACGTCCTGGTTCCTCATCGTCCTGACGTTCCTGCTCGGGACCGGCGCCGCGCTCTATGGGCCGCCGTGGCAATCGTCCGTGCGCGAGCAGGTGCCGCTGCGTGACTTGCCGGCAGCAGTCGCCCTCAACAGCGTTGCGTTCAACCTCGCCCGCGCGGTCGGACCCGCACTTGGCGGAGCCATCGTGGCCTGGGCTGGCGCCAAGGTCGCGTTCGGGATCAATGCGATCTCCTATCTCGGTCTCATCGCTGTCCTGCTCGCGTGGAAGCGGCCGTCATCGGAAGCGAGATTGCCCCCGGAAACGATGATGGCGGCCATGGTGGCTGGTCTCCGGTTTGCACGTCTGTCGCACTCCCTCCAGACCGTACTTGTTCGAGGCGCCACTTTCGGGTTCTTTGCCTCCGCACTGTGGGCGCTTATTCCTCTCATCGCGAAGGATCTGCTCAGCGGCGGCGCCATCACCTACGGCCTCCTCTTGGCGGCTTTTGGCGGAGGAGCAGTGGCCGGGGCCTTGGGCGGAGGGGTGATACGGGAACGCTTCACGAATGAGATGATTGTCGCAGGCGGCAGTGCCGCCTTTGGGCTTGCGGGGCTGATTGCAGCATTCAGTCCGTTCCTGGTGATCACGCTTGTGGCAACTGTCCTCGCGGGCGCGGCGTGGCTTCTCGTTCTGTCCACGTTCAACGTGACGGTCCAATTGCGCACGCCCCGCTGGGTGGTCGGTCGCGCGCTGGCGATCTACCAGGCTGGGGTCTTCGGCGGCCTGTCGCTGGGAGGCTGGCTCTGGGGTGTCGTGGCAGAAAACTATGGCGTGCCAACGAGCCTGATCGCAGCCAGCCTTGCTCTTGTCGCGACAGCCCTCCTGGGACGCCTCCTGCCGATGCCCACGACAGACCAGATCAACTTGGAGCCGGTCCCGGTGGAGCATAGAGGTGAAGGCAGCCTGCCTTTGCTGGACCCGAACAGCGGTCCGGTGGTGGCCAGTAGGGAGTACCGGATTGCTGAACAGGACGTTCGCGTATTTCTCGCTGCCGCGAGCCGCGTGCGACGCATGCGCCGCCGCAACGGTGCCCGCCGGTGGGCGCTTCTCCATGATGCCGCCGATCCGGAGATCTGGATCGAGCGATACGAGACCCCGACCTGGCTCGACTACCTGCGGATGCACGAGCGCATGACGATGGTTGATCGGGAGATCGAAAATGAAGTTCTGACCTATCATAAGGGTGAGGAGCAGCCTCTTGCTCGCTTTCTGCTGTCTCACATCCCCATCGCCGCAAACGGCCAAGATGGAGCAGACGCGGGATCAGCGGCCCACGGTTTTCGATCCGACCCTGCCATCCGACCTCGCAACCAAGCGGTTCTGAAGCCACCCGTCCGGGGTGAGCACCAGATCTGCTGATCCTTTTCTGATCCCCGGCAGCAGGTCCTTTCGTCCAAGTTCTTCTAGCAGCGGTCTCGCCGCCACACCATTGGGTTGCGTGCTACCGCCGCCCGCTTCAGCAGGCCAACGGCCTTTCAGCGGGATGAAGCCGGGCCGAAGTTGTCTCGTTTGGTTCCTGCGCGCCGGAAGCCGGTGCCGCCAAGCTGAACATAGGTTAATGGCAGGTATGCCCCGGTCCTCTACGCATGGATGATCGCCCATGGTCCCGGAGGAACTCCCACGTGCTGACCCCATGGCCTGAAGTCCGCAAGGCAACCGCTGGTGAGCGGCACCAGCTCGAAGGAGCTCAAGGTGAACCCCCTCCCGAGCCGACCCTGTTTACAGGTGTCGCCGCCTGCCTCGGCGAGCGGCTGCGCGCGCACTACGCCCAACTCATGAATGAACCCGTTCCTGACGATCTGCTGCGGATCCTTGAAGCCCTGGGTCCGACGGGAAGGGCAGGCGATGGCCATTGACGGATCCCTGCGGCAGGAGATGCTGGGGGCCATTCCGCACCTGCGCGCCTTTGCCATCTCGCTCACCGGCAATGTCACCCAGGCCGACGATCTCGTCCAAACAGCGCTTCTCCGCGGGCTGGAGTACATCGACAAGTACCAGCCGGGCACGAACATGCAGGCGTGGCTCTTCACCATCCTGCGCAACCTGTTCTACACCGAGCGTCGCCGGAAACGTCGCGAGGTCGAGGATCCGGATGGATTGATGGCCGGGAACCTGGCCGTCCTGCCGGGCCAGGGCGCGCACCTGGACTTCGCCGACATGCAGGCTGCCCTGGCCAAGCTGAGCGTCGAGCAGCGGGAGGCACTCCTGCTGGTGGCGGCTGAGGGCGTGTCGTACGAGGAGGCGGCGCAGATCTGCGGCACCAATATCGGAACCATCAAGAGCCGGGTCAATCGCGCCCGGACCCGTCTGGCCGAGTTGATGGAGCTCTCATTGGAGGACCTCGGACCCGACCGGCTGGTGAGGGCCAGCCTGTTTCTGCACGCCACCCTATGAGGCTGTCGCGCTTGTTCCGGCGGAGAGGCGGTTAACATAATGGAAGTGCTCGCAGAGAGCCCACCAGTCTTGTTCGCAGCAATTGGGGAAGACAATCTCGGACCCTCTCCTCCCGGAGCTGAGCGGGTAGCGCACCTGTTCGAGATTGTCGGGGTCGGCCTCTTCCTGGCATTGCTGGTGGGGATGGCCATTATCCTCATTCGACGGCATCGGAACTCCTGACCACGCTCCACCGACGCGAGTGGCGTCCTCTTGGTCGAGGTCTCGAGCGTCGCACAGGATGCCGATGACCCGGAATGACAGCCGCCTCTGACAGTAGGTATGGGCACCAGAGCATCGGACGTGAAACGTGGACCTGCTTTTCACCTCCGAGGTCACGTCCGTCAATGAGTGTAAATTCGGGTGCGGTTTGAGGTGGCCATTGGTCAGCTCGCCTGTGGGGTGATTGCCAGTGCCTGCGGGTTGATCATCGGTGTTGCGAGCTCAGTCATCCCTTCGATCGGCATGTAACGGTGCTGGAGCTGCCAGTCGTCATTGGCCTCCAGCAGCACCGCGCCGATCAGACGCCTGATGCTGTCCTCATTCGGGAAGATGCCCACCACATCGGCCCGCCGTTTGATCTCCTTGTTCAGGCGCTCCAGCGGGTTCGTGCTATGCAGCTTCGTCCGATGCTGGGCCGGGAAGCTCATATAGGCCAGCACGTCATCCAGGCTGTCGTCGACGAAGACCTTCAGCTTGGGCCAGCGGTTGTGGAGCTGGTCGGCAAAATGCGAGAGGCTGGCCCGGGCCGCTGCCTGATCGGGCTGCTGGAAGGCCTGGCGCAGCCCAGCCGCCACCATGGTCTGGTGCGCCTTCGGCACATAGGCGAGCGCATTCCGGGTCCAATGCACCCGGCACCTCTGCCAGGTGGCGCCCAGCACCCGCCGGATGGCGGCCTTGAGGCCTTCATGCGCGTCCGAGATCACCAGCTTCACGCCGGTGAGCCCGCGCTTGACCAGATCGCGCAGAAAGTCGGTCCAGAAGATCTCCGCCTCGCTTGGCCCGATGTGCAGCCCGATGATCTCGCGCCGGCCCTCGGTCGTGACCGCAACCGCCACTATGACGGCCACCGAGACGACGCGGCCGCCCTCCCGCACTTTGAGGTACGTGGCATCGAGCCAGAGATACGGCCATTCTCCGGTGAGCGGGCGCTGCAGGAAGCTCATCACCCGCTCGTCGATGTCCTTGCAGAGCTTGGACACCGAGGACTTGGAGATGCCGCTCAGGCCCATGGCTTGGACCAGATCGTCGACCCGGCGGGTGCTGACGCCGGCAATCCAGGCCTCCTGGATCACCGCCACGAGCGCCTTCTCGACCGTGCGCCGCGGCTCGAGGAAGCCCGGGAAGTAGGCTCCGGTGCGCAGCTTGGGGATCTTGAGGTTGAGGGTGCCTAGGCGCGTGTCGAGCGCCCGCTCGCGATAGCCGTTGCGGTAGGTGGCCCGCTCGCCGCTGCGCTCGTAGCGGGCGGCGCCGATCACGCCCTCGACATCGGCTTCCATCAGGATCTGGAGCACGCTTTCGGCGACACTGCGCAGAAAGTCGCCGTCATCGGCCTTCGCCATCAGCTCGGCCAGTGGTAGTCTGTCGTCGGTCATTGGGGTTCCTTCAGCTGGGGTGCAGTCGAGCAACTCCACCATAGCCGGTCCTCCCAATGACCACCTCATCCCAACACCCGGCGCGTCAGCAAATTTCCACCACCAGCGCGGACTCTACCCACTCCCGATGCTCCAAGGAGGCGTCCGACCTCTCCCGGAATGATGGATTGCTGTCTGATCGCGAAGTTCGCCTATGGCGTCCCGTGGGGAGCGGCTCACCGCGATCTATCACACCCCTGTCACGCGCCAGATCACGTCTCCCACATCGTCTGCTACCAGCAGAGCGCCATCCCGCCCGATCGCCACCCCTACGGGTCGCCCATAGGACTCCTGCTCGTCCGGCGCAAGAAAACCCGTCAGGATGTCACGTGGGCCGCCGGACGGGCGGCCGTTCTCGAACGGAACGAAGATCACCTTGTAGCCGCTGAGCTTGCTGCGGTTCCAGGAGCCGTGTTGGCCGATCACCATTCCGTCGGGGAATCCGGGGAGCGTGCCGGCCGGCAGCCAACAGAGGCCGAGCGACGCAGTGTGCCCGCCCAGAGCATAGTCAGGGGTCAAGGCCCTCCCGACCGCAGTCGGGTCCTGCGGCACGCGATCGTCCACCGTCTGCCCCCAATAGCAGTAAGGCCAGCCATAGAAGCCCCCGTCGCGCACGGATGTCAGGTAGTCCGGCGGCGTCTCGTCGCCCAAGCCATCGCGCTCGTTGACCACCGTCCAAAGTGACTCCGAGTGGGGCTCCCAGGCGAGGCCAACGGGGTTGCGCAGCCCTGTCGCGAAGATGCGGGTCGTGCTGCTGGCGAGATCGATCTCGTATATTGCCGCGCGGCCTTCCTCTGCGGCCATGCCCTCCTCGTCGATGTTGCCGCGCGAACCCACGCCCACATAGAGCTTCGAGCCATCGGGGCTCGCCAGCAGACTGCGGGTCCAATGTCCGCCGGTCTTGAACCCAACCAGCTTGCGACCCGGCCCGGTGACGCGCCCCGTGCCTGCGCCATAAGGAAAGGCGACGACTCCGTCGGTGTTGCCGGCGTAGAACGTCCCGGCCACCAGTGCCATTCCGAAGGGCTGGTTCAAGCCGTCCAGGAACACGTCCCTGACGTCGGCCACTCCATCGCCGTCCGTATCGCGCAGCCGCGTGATGCGGTTCGCACTGACGCCCACGGCGCCGGCGCGTCTCATCGTGCTGAGTGCCGCGTAGGTAAAGATCGACTTGAGCGGGTGCATGACGATGGCGATCAGCGACTTGACGGTTTCATTCGCGCCTCGCGCCTCGGCGACGAGTACATCGCCATTCGACAGGACGTCGATCCACCTGGGATGCTCGAGGTCGGTCGCGAAGGCGTTGACCTGGAGGCCCGGGGCCGCGATCGGCGTCTGCCCGGCCGCCCACCCCTTTGCCGCGGGCATCTTGAGCGTCATCAGGCTGCCCTGCGGCTTTGCTGCGGGGATCACGGGAGTGCGGCCGAACGCAGGCTCGTGCGAGCCTTCCCGCCTCCCTCGAGCCTGGGCCATTGTGCCGCCGATCATGGCCACGCCGCGCGCAAACATCCCCGATACCTTCATGGCCACCTGCCTTGATTGCGGCGCACGTCACTCGAAGCCATCCCGCGACGTACCGATCGCTGTTCATCGTGAGGTCCGCTCTGACGTTAGCACGAAGCCGCGGTATGCCGAAGGTTCGCTCCGGGAGAGGTTATGAGAAGACGCGAAGATTGGCGCGATCTGATGATCCGGTGCGAAGTGAGTAGGTGGACGGCGATGTACCCCTCGAGCTCTGGTCCTAGGGGGACAGCAGCATCCGGCACGGCCCGGAAGCAGACCGAATGTCTCCTCAAGAGGGAAACCTCGGACGTTCCTGAGGGGCAGGGAATTCCCTGGGTTGACCCGGTGCGGACATTCAGGGGTTAGTGTTGCTTTGGGCCTACAGGTCTCGCACGAGGTCCGGCAGGGCCTTCACGACGGCCCGAGGGTCAAACGGCTTCTGCCAGCGTGGGATGTCCTCGTACTGCGCCGGTACAGTGGTGCGGTCATACCCGGTGGCGAACACGACCGGGATCTCCCGGGCCGTGAGGGCCTCCATGATCGGGAATACCATTTCGCCGTTCAGGTTGATGTCGAGAATGGCGGCATCGAGGCGCTCGCCCGTAGCCAAGAGTGCCTGCACCTCATCCAGGGTCGGAACTGGCCCGACCACCTCGGCACCGAGCGCGTGCAGCGCCCGGGCGATGTCGCGGGCGATGAAGTACTCGTCCTCGGCAACCAGCACCCGACGGTTCGCCAGAGCGCCACGCGGTGGAGCGATCATTCCTCTCTCCTTACCTATGCCTCGTCAGGGGCTTCCAGCAGGAGTAAACTGGTCTCGGTCGCACCAGAGTAGCACAGGTTCTGCCGCCGTGCTGCCGGAGAGGATCCGAAGGGCGCCGACCCAAGGAGGGACCCATGCACAACCTCCTCATCAACAAACTGGAGCAGTTCACCAGGCTCTCCGCCGAGGACAAGCAGGTGCTGGCCGATGTCGCGCAGGGGCGGGTACGGGTGCGGGGCGCCCGCGAGGATCTCATCCGGGAGGGCGACAAGCCCACGGACGTGAACCTGATCCTGGAGGGCTGGGCCTGCCGCTACAAGATTCTGCCGGACGGGCGGCGCCAGATCATCTCCTTCTTCGTCCCGGGCGACCTGTGTGACCTGCACGTGTTCGTGCTGCGCGCGATGGACCACTCCATCGGCGCCCTGACCCCGATCACCTTCGCCGAGATCTCCCGCGAGACGCTGCGGGACATCATGTCCAACCACCCACGGATCACCGAAGCGCTCTGGTGGGACACGCTGGTGACAGCGGCGATCCAGCGCGAGTGGACCGTCAATCTCGGCCAGCGCTCGGCCTTCGAGCGCCTGGGCCATCTCCTGTGCGAGCTGTTCATCCGCCTGCAAGCGGTGGGCCTGACGCAGGGCAACGCCTGCGAGTTGCCGGTGACCCAGACCGAGCTCGCCGACGCCACCGGGCTGACAACGGTTCATGTCAATCGCACCCTCCAGGAGTTGCGGGGCAAGGGACTGATCAAGCTCCACGGCAAGCACTTGACCGTTCCCGACCTGGAGGCGTTGGAGACCGCGTCCGTGTTCAACCTGAGCTACCTGCACGCGGACCACGAGGGCCGCGCCCTGGATGCGCGTAACGGCGAAGCCGGCTCTGCGGGCCAATGGTCTCGCGGAGCATGACGTGGACGAGGAGGCGGGCGCCGTGCTTCAGACAGGCGAGTTCCATCAGGCTTCCTGGCCCGTCGGTGGCGGCGAGATGGGCGAGCGGATCCGCGCCTTCGACTGGACCCAAACCTCGCTCGGTCCTCTGCAGGCTTGGCCGCAGCGCGTGAAGGCCACGGTCGATCTCGTGCTCGCCGCGCCGATGCCGATGAACCTGCTGTGGGGGCCGGACCTCGTCCAGATCTACAATGACCGCTACCGCCCGATCTTCGGGGCGAGGCACCCGGCCAGCCTGGGCCAGCCCACCCATGCGTGTTGGGCCGAGGTTCGGGACGTGACCGAGCCGATTTACGAACGGGTGCGGGCCGGCGAGGCAGTCGTGTTGCCGAACAGCCCCTGGGCCTCTGCCCGCGACGGCGCTCCGGAGGGGGCCTTCTTCACCACCTACGTCACCCCCGTGCGCGATGAGAGCGGGGCGGTGGCCGGCATGCTCTTGGCCGGATGCGAGACCACGCACCAGGTCAAGGCCGAAGCCGAGCGCAGGCAGGCCGAGCAGGCGTTGGGCGAGAGCGAGGCGCGTCTGCGTACGGCGCTGGAGATCGAGACCGTCGGCGCCATCTTCCTCGACCGGGACGGGCGGATCATTGACGCCAACGATACCTTCCTGGCCCTGGGCGGCTACAGCCGCGACGATCTGGAGGCGGGCCGTCTCACCTGGCAGGCGCTCACCCCGCCGGAATGGATGGAGGTCTCCGAGCACGCTTTCGCGGAGCTCACAGCAACCGGGCAGATCCCACCCTACGAGAAGGAGTACTTCCGCAAGGACGGCTCGCGCTGGTGCGTGCTGTTCGCCGGCAAGCTGCTGCCGGACGGCATCCTCTTCGAGTTCGTGCTCGACATCACCGCCCGCAAGCAGGCCGAGCAGGCGCTCGCGGGTGAGCTGAAGGCAATGACCCGGCTGCACGACGTGAGCCGGCAGGTGGTCAACGGGGCCGGGCTCCCGGCGGTACTCGATGCGATCCTGGAGGCCACCATCGACCTGCACGGCGCCGACTTCGGCAACATCCAGCTTTACGATGAGGCCACCCAAACCCTGCGCATCGCCGCCCAACGCGGCTTCCAGCCGCCGTTCCTCGACCACTTTGCCGAGGTCGACGCCGCGGAGGCCTCGGCCTGCGGCATGGCTCTGGCGCGCCGCGAGCGGGTGATGATCGAGGATGTCGAGCAGGAGCCGGCCTATGCGCCAAGCCTGGAGGTGGCGCGGGAGGCCGGCTACCGGGCGGTGCAGTCGACGCCGCTGTTCACCCCCTCGGGCGAGACGCTCGGCATGCTCTCGACCCACTTCCGCCAGCCGCACCACCTGTCCGACCTCGATGCCAAGCTCACCGACGTCTATGCGCGTCTGGCGGCGGAGGCCATCGCACAGGTCCGGGCCGAGGTGGCCTTGCGCGAGAGCGAGGGCCAGGCGCGGCTGCTGCTGGCCGAATTGCAGCACCGGGTGCGGAACACGCTCGCGGTGATCCGCTCGATTGCGCGCCAGACGGCGGAGACGAGCGAGACGGTGGAAGACTACGCCATGCATCTGGAAGGGCGCATCGATGCCTTTGCCCGCGTGCAGGCGGCGGTAACGCGCGATCCCAGCGCCGGAATCGATCTGCCCTCCCTGATCGCTGAGGAACTGCTCACCTGCGCGACCAAGGAAGGCGAGCAGTTCAGCATGTCGGGCCCTGACGTGGGCCTGACGCCCAAGGCGGCTGAGACCTTGGTGCTGGCAATCCATGAACTGGCGACCAATGCGGTCAAGTATGGGGCGCTGGCGAGCCGGAAGGGGCACGTGGCGGTGGCCTGGCGCCTGGAGGACCGGAATGGGGATCAGCGCCTGAGGATCGACTGGGTGGAGACGGGGGTGCCCGTTGTCTCGCTCGCGCCCCGGCGCAGCGGCTTCGGGACCGAGCTGCTGACGCAGACCTTGCCCTACCAGCTCAGGGGCACCACGACGCTGTCGTTCAAGCCCGGCGGGCTGCAATGCACCATGGATCTCCCTGCCAAGGGGATCTTGCAGTAGCAGGAGCCGGCTGACCGGTGCGACGGGCGCGGCTCACGCCGCAATCGTGGATTTTGCGCGTGCGTCCTCTGCCGGGTTTGGCTGTGATCCAAACGGCTTGACGTAAGCCGGCGGCATGAGCTTGACCTCATGGCCAAGGCTCTGGAGTTCGCGCGACCAGTGATGAGCCGAGGCACACGCCTCAATGCCTATCAGGCACGGCGGCAGGCTGGCAAAGAACTTGAGCACCTGCCCGCGCCTGACCTGGCGTCGGATGATCACTCCCCCTTCGGGATCGATGCCATGCACCTGAAAGACGGACTTGGCGATGTCCAGGCCAATGGTGGTGACCGTGCTCATGGGATGCTCCTGTGTCGCTGGCTGCTCGAAGCAACCATGCTCTACCTCACCGCTGGGTGGGAGCCGTCCACAGCATCAAGAGCGGTCCTTAGCGCTTATTACCAAGGAAGTGCTGCTCCTTTTCCGCCACTCGATCAACTTGCCGAAATCTTGGCTAGACCTCCATAGCGCCCCTGTAGATCATCTCGATTGCCATGTAGAGGATGAACTGAGCGCGGGTCTCAGTCACCACCTTTTGCCGTTGAGCGTCATCTATCGGCATTGCGCCACGCTCTAAAGTCGATCTCTCTTCGCCTCCCACACGCGAATACTGGCACAGCCTTTGTCGGCGATTAGCCTGACATCTGCGGCCAAGTTAGACTTGGGTGAAGCAGCGGCTCCTCGAGCGGCGTAGGATTGAAACTCATCCCTGTACTATCTCCCTCCCGACTCGCCGGAAGGGAGTTCTTTTGTGGCCCGTCCCAAGCTCATCCCAACGGGTGAGTCGACAGCGGCCTGGAGGAAGCGCAGCCTCATTCCTCGGCCATGACCTCCCTAGCCCGGCGCGGTCCCATTGTTCAGACACGTGGCGGGGCGGGTGATCACAACCAAGTACCGGGTCAGTTTTCCTAGAGAATTCAGTGAATTAAGGGGAAATTCGATGGCTGTTTTTCTATCCCAGGACGCAAGAGGTACCATTGTAGTTCGGACGGCCCCGGACCTTACCGGCCTGAATGATCGTGACCTGATCATTGGCGATAACGCGATCAATTTCATCTCTGGCGGTGCTGGCGATGACACGCTGTTGGGCGGCGATGGCGGAGACTTTCTGTTCGGCGGTATCGGCCAGGACTCACTCGACGGCGGGTTCGGCGGTGATAATTTGTTCGGAGAGGCTGGCGACGACATCTACTCCGATGTCGACGCACTCGACACTATTGGCGAGGCACCCGGCGGCGGAACAGATCTCGTGCTCACGCGAGCGCCCACTCTGATTCTGGCCGCAGAGGTCGAGAATCTGACCCGCACGGGATCGGACAACTTTGTCGGAACCGGGAACAACCTCGGCAACGTCATCACGGGCGGGGCCGGTATCGACACGCTCAACGGGCTTGCAGGCAATGACACCATCGTGGGCGGGGTCGGCAACGACACCATGAACGGCGGCACGGAGGACGACCTCTTCATCTGGAACAACGGCGACAACACCGACACCAACAACGGCGAGGCCGGCAACGACAGGCAGTTGATCAACGGGGCGGCCGCCGCCGACATCGCGAACGTCACGGCGACCGGTGGCGTGGCGGTGTTCACGCGAACGAACCTGGTGCCGTTCAGCGTCAACATGACCAACATCGAGAGACTCGACCTGAGCCCCGGCGAGGGCGACGACCAGAGCACGGTCGGCAACCTCACCGGGACTGCGGTGACCTTGGTGACCTTCGACGGCGGCGGCGGCAACGACCGTTTCGATGCCTCGGGCTCGTCAACCCCGGTTTCGGCCGAGGGCGGGACCGGCAACGACACCCTCAACGGCGGCACCGGGGTCGACACTCTGGCCGGCGGGCTTGGCGACGACAGCTACCTCGTCCAGAACCTCGGCGACATCGTCACCGAGGCGAGCGGCGGCGGCACCGACTCGGTGGCGAGCAGCGTCACCTTTGCGCTCGGTGCCACCGCGGACGTCGAGTTTCTGTCGACCTCCAATGCTGCCGGGACCACGGACCTCAACCTAACTGGTTCTTCGATCGGCAACACGATTACTGGCAACAACGGACGCAACGTCCTCGAAGGCCTCGGAGGGGACGACACGCTTTTCGGGCTCGGAGGCCGTGACAACCTGCGCGGCGGGGACGGCGATGACGTGCTGAGCGGCGGCCGCGGCAGGGACGTGCTGAGGGGTGAGGCTGGCCGCGACACCTATCTCTTCGATGCGCGGGTCGTCGGGGCCGAGGCAGACGTCATCGTCGGCTTCCGCTCGGCTGACGACACGATCCAGCTCGACAGTGCGATCTTCCGGAACGTTCCACGTGTTGGGCCGCAAGGACGAATCGACTCGGACGCGTTCTTCCGCGGAAAGGCCGCGCAAGATGCAGAGGACCGCATCATCTATGACCAGGCTACCGGGTCACTCTACTACGACCGCGACGGGACGGGCGGTGCAGCACAGGTCAAGTTCGCCGACCTGGACAACGAGGCGAGCCTCCGCCTGAGCGACATCATCATCATTTGATCGATGCGTACCGACGGGGAGGCTTTGAGCCTCCCCGTTTCTGATAATCTGCGTCGACGGCCGCTCTACGAGCGCCGCAAGCGCCTGGCGGGACTGTGGAGCTGTGACCCTGTCCTCTGGTGTTTCCCGAGCCCCGCCGAGTCGCGCCCACTCACTCATTCCTTCGGCGGACCTGCCCAGATCCCTGCCTTACAGCAGACGGCTCGCTCAAAACGTGGCAGCGGGCGGTGGACACTGCGGGCAGTTTCTCGACCAGAATAGTAACTACCAAGCAGATCATCGGCTCGGACGCTCCAGCACTCTAATGCAACCTTCTATCGGGGCGGCCGTTATCCCGATGTGGAGGCGTTCCCGCATTCCCTGTGCAATCCCCCACCTGCACAGCCTCCACCGCCTAGAGCCTCGCTCAGACCAATCCCAGCGGGGCTTTTTCTCGCCCATGCGCGATACCGCTACAGCACCATGATGCAACGATCCGAGGAATGGGGAGTTGGGATAGCGCGGAGGGCCATTGCACTCTCCTGTGCGTGATCAGACCCATGACCTCCGTAAACTCAGCCCCGTTCAGAGGGATTCCGGCGGGGCTTTTTCCTGTCCGAGTACCCGCATGATCTGCGTCGGGGTCCAACTCGTGACTCGGACAGTCCCGATGGCCCGCTCGCCTTCCTGTTCAGTGACTTTCGCTTCTGCGCTTAGTAGGGCTTACCGCCTTGAAGGCTCTGGACGGCCAAGAATCCGGCGCGGATATCGCCACCAATCCAGCCGCTAAAACCTTTCGGGAACATGGCTTTATTGAGATGGCTCCCCGGACGAGACTTGGCTCTCAGCCTGGGGTCCGTCCGAGAGCTTGTCCTAGCTCACGAGCCGTCAGTGGGTGCCACTTGTACCGATTAATACATAAGAGACTATCGCTGTCCCGGCGAGGATGAGGATGAGAATTGCAGCCAAGGTGGGCCGGCCAACTCGGGTCTCCCGAGCCAAGCGGTCTGCCGCATCCTGTCTCTGATGATTGAGCTTCACCTCTGCCTCGTTGTGTCCGTCAACCATCGATGTCCATTCCAGATGAGACATCTCCGGCAAAGTCAGACAAACATACTCTTAACCCAGTTTAAGGCAGTATGGGACGAGAGGCCAGAGGATCTGAAACGGCTTTGAGAGCCCGACGTCACAGATAGGTGATGTGATAGCCGAAGAGGATGAGCACGGCGAATGCCAGGATTGTGAGCCAAATCAGGCCTAGGCGCGTGGCCTTTTCGTGCTGCGACAGCCGGGCCTCAATGCTCTCCAGCTTTTGCAGCTTCTCACGCATCTCACGATCTACGTCACTCATTTAATCGTGTGTAAAAGATTACACGGAGCTTGTCCTTGCAACGTTGCAAGAATTTCTTTCGCAAATGCCAGTGTAAACGATCCTCAATTCAGCAAGGATCCAACTTCAATTTGGTCTAATGCTCAGTGTGAAAGGCGCCATCCCCCGAAATCACGATTAGCTTGACGGAAAATGCTCAAATCCTCTGACACACTAGCCGGAGCGGCCGGCAATGTAGGCGCTGTCAGCGTCCTCGAGCGGATCATGAAAGATCCGTTTGGTGGGCTCATGATCCTCATGGACCTTGAGAGCCTTGGCCTGCGGGGCGAGGCAATCTGGCAGCTATATCACGATGTACACGGCATGAGGCTTGAGAGCTTCATCCAACATGTAAAATCTCAGGCTAGCGCGGCCAGGTTCGTCGAGGCCTAGTCCTGATGCCGTGAAGATGGAAGTGCAGGCTCATGGCGCCCGCTACGGAACAGACTTGATACGGCCTTTTCGAAGGGCAATCGACTCTCAATCGCGATGAACGCAACAGACCTGCAAAGCAGATTAGCCCGCTTAATCCCTGGAGATATGCTGTTGCTGCCAATAGCCGAGGTCGAGGAGGCGTTTCACTCCTACAGGCCTCCTGAGGAGCGCCGCGCTGCGGCAGCCAGGCTGGCCGAATTGAATCGATGCAGTCTCACAGTCTATGGGCCAGGCGAGAGCCGACTCCTCTTCACGCGGCACGAGCATCTATCGCCGACGGATCTTGCATAGACCTCATTAGGAAACAGGTTGGGTGCGACCTTCACGAAAGGCAAGGAAAGGCCTCCTTGCCGGGGAGGTTGGAGGGGGCAAGGAGGCCCGTCTCTGGAGCCGAAGGCTGGAGTTCAGGAACAGCCTTCCCAAGTCCAACTTATCCGGCCGAGACATGTTTCAGCTTGGCCAAGAGATGGAGATTGAGACCTGAGCTTCGCCGCTTGGGCGTGTCACTCTAGCGCTCATAGAACCGCAGCATCCGCTCATAGGTCTCAATGACACGATGGCTACCTTCAGCCCGGCCAGAAACGCGAACCCTTGAGTTGCCAATTGAGTTCCCCCGGCGTCCAGCTCAGGTCAAGAAGATACAAGGTCACCCAGGCAAGCACCCCCACCCCGAAGAGGACGGTTGCGAGCAAGACGACCTGTACAAGTTTGTTGTCTTCTTGAGTGAACCGAGCGTCAGCGGTCCTTAACCTGCGCTCTCGTTCACTTAGATCCCGATTTTTAAGTTTCATTTAGTCCTTCGAAGACTTCCTGAGCAATCCATAGGCTGCCTTCAAACTAAGCACTGATACCCGATCAGACGAGTTCACGAGTGGACCGCCCAACCCAAGCGACACAACAGCCCTACGCAAGCCATCTGATTTAGTTCCTACCATTGGACCAAACTCTTCTTGGCTACGGCTACCACTCGTGGGGCTATCGATGTCGAACTTGGTACAATTGTCATCGCATCCTGCAATCCAGGTTACTGACGATGCCGCTTCTGTGCTTGAAGTTACTCAGCGTCTCAATGCCCTGGTTCGTGAACTCAGCGATATCGCCCACCAGATTATCGCCTCAGGTGCTCCTGAGCCTCTGAAGCACAAGATTGTCCAAAATCTTGTAGGAATGCAGCAGCACGCTTACTGCATCTCCCAGGACATCATCAGCCAATGCAGGCCTGAGAAGTCCCATCTCCCGAAGCGGGTGGCGGTTAGTCCATGAACCGCACCCCATAATTATTGCCGCTGGACCAAATCAGACGGACTCTCGCGATAGCCCCCTCATTCGGGATCTTCAGTTCGTGGAAACTGGTCTTTGGTTCGTTCGTTGCACTATCGTGCGTGATGCTTGGCTTGGAGGGTTCGTGATGGCCCCTGAGAATTGGGTTGCGCGTTACGGCTGCATCGCTCTCATCGTGGCCTGCTTCGCCCTCATTGGCGCCATCATTGCCGGGCCTATGCTGCGACCGTTGTGGTTGCCCCAGGTCACTATTGCCCAATTTGCCCAAGGAGGCACGAGGTAGGGAATTCGGCCGACGTGGGGATGGATGGTCGATCCCCGAGCAAGCCTTGAAGGACTTCGCCCGCAAGGAGGAGGTCCTCACGTCCGAACTGGCATTGCTCGCCGCCGAGCTGGAGCGGCAGGGCCAACCTGTGATCGCTGCCATGCTTTGACAGGCAAGCCACCGCTACCGGATCGCCAGCGCACGGAACCGCACCCTTGCGACAGCGCTAGATCAGGGGACATGACCCTCGTGAAACCAACGTCCAGATCCCACGTCCGTCACCCGTAACAGTTGACGGCGTGAGGTGAGGTCAGTTGCTGGGTACCTACTTGCGCCTGTCGGTGTCGTACACGTTGGTCCGGCCCGTGGTCGTCCCAGAGCTGGCCGAGGTACCAGTCGTGCCTGCCGTGGTGGTCCGTGACTGCCCACGCATGAAGTACCAGACAAGGCCGGCAATGATCGCCAGGACAAGGATGATCCACAGCCAGGAGGTGCCGCCGCCATCGGTTGTTGCGGGCGCGGCAGGCGAGCCGGACGTCGCAGGCGGCGTGGCCTGGGCGAGGGCCTCGTTCACCGCAGCGAGTGTCACGATCGTCGAAGCGTGGAGCCTGTTGAGCATCATGTTCCTATCCCAGCCACAGGGGCTACGGATCAACGTTGGTGCCAAGCCCACGTTCCGCTCACCGCAAGGGCCGGGACACTTCAGCCCTTGCGGGATCGGGCCGCTCAGACCCAGCGGGAGGAGGCCTCTTCCTCCGTCGGCAGGCGACCGTCCGGGGTGAAATGGTCGACCGCGTCGGGCAGCTCCTGCGAGAGTTCGGACAGGAGCTGCTGGCGCGGTAGCCCGGTCTGCTGCTCCAACTCGTCGAGCGTGTCCGGCCCGAGCGCGTGCAAAAGCTCGTCCGGCGCAATCCGTCGGTTCTGGCCCGGGCTCACCCAGGAGTCGACGTGGTCGCCGTAGCCGTTCTGGCGGAACTGGTCGAACAGGCCGCCCAAGCCGCCGCCAGCCACACCGCCCCCACCGAGCAGACCACCCAGCAGGCCACCGAGACCACCCGCCAGTCCGCCGCCGAGTCCTCCGCCCTGACCGCCGAGCATGCCGCCAAGGCCCCCCTGGCCCCCCAGGATGTCCCCGAGTCCTCCGCCCGACGAGCCACCCTGCGAACCGGAGCGGTAGTGCTGAAAGGCCTTGGCTGCCAGCAGCATCATGAGCGCCTTCACGATCGGCGAGGTCGCGCCGCCGCGCCCCTGCATCGAGGTGCCTCCGGCTCCCATCATGTTACCCAGGATCGAGTCGAGCAGTCCCATCGCAATCTCCTGTTTCGCGCCGTGTCACGGCCTAATGTGATGACCCCGGACCGGAGGCCCGGAATGGAGAGGGAAGCCCGGCTGAGCTGGGCTTCCCATTACCGTCAGCGGGTGCGGTCGCTCGGGTTGCCCGTGGTGCCGGTGCTGCGGATGTTGCGGTCGTCCTCGACATCGACCTCGGTCTTGCGCACGGTGTCCGAGATCGTCTCGGTGCGCTGGTCGGCTTCCTTGCGCACGACCACTTCCTCGACCACGCGGGCTTCCTTGGAGACCACTGCCTCCTCGCCGCGCTCCTCGACCTCGATCGTGCGCTCCTGGAACGGATCACCGCTGATCGCGCCAGCCTGCGTCGAGCCGGAGACCGGGCGGCGCTCCACGGCGACGCGCTCCTCGCGCAGGGTGACCTGCTCCTGCACGGGACGCTCGATCACCCGCGAGTGCAGACGCACGCGCCCGCGGTTCACCTCGCGCTTGCCGACGTGCAACTCTTCCTCGGCGACTGGGATCACCTCATCGGTGTCGCGCGCCGTGGACGACGCACGGTCCGTCAGCCCGGTCGCGCCTGTCGCGGTGGTGCTCGCCGTCGTGGCGCCGGCGCCCGTCCAGCCCTCGGAGCGCCAGGTGTTCTCGCGCTCGTCGAAGTCCACCGTGCCCTCGTCATCGAGGATATCGACAATCCGGTCCACCTCCGTGTCGGAGGCACGCACCGTCACCAAGGCGCCGCCGCGGCGGACGCCCTCGGCATAGGCATGGGCATCGTTCTCGTCGACGCCGGCGTCAACGAGCGCACCCGTCAGTCCGCCAATGGCCGCGCCGGCACCCGCACCCACAAGCGTGGACACGAGCCATCCGGCCGCCACCACAGGACCAAGCCCCGGGATCGCGAGCATGCCGAGGCCGGCGAGAAGGCCAGCCCCGCCGCCGGCCAGCGTGCCCACGGTAGCGCCCGTTCCGGCGCCGTCGCTGACATCGTCGTCATGATGGTTGGTGCCGTCGAAGGTGCGGCTGGCGTGCGACGAGTAGCGGTCACCCTCATTGTTGGCGATCAGGCTGATGTCGCCGCGGGAAACGCCGGCGGCCTCCAGGCGGCGGACGGCCTCGGAGGCATCCTCGTAGCTGTCAAAGAACGCTGTGATGGTCTTGCTGATCATGTCTGTTCCACTTCGTGAGAAAGGGTGCGGCCGTGCGCCGGCACCCTGATTGCTTGATGGATTGAATGATGGAGATCGGGCTTACTGGATCTGCACCGTGCCCTTGTAGTCGATGCCCACGCTGACGGACTTGCCCTCGCGCTGGGCCTTGCCGCGCCAGATGCCCTGATCGTCCTTGCGCAGCTCGGTGACGTTGCTGAAGCCCTGCGCCTCAAGACGGGAGCGCGCCTGCGCTTCGGTGAAGCTGTTGGCGCCCGGCTCGACCGCGCCCGTCGTCTGCGGGCTGTCGGCCGGCTTGTGGGTGACGGCGGGATTCGACGAGCCACTGTTGTTCGTCGGCTGGGTCGCCGAGGTTTGGGCCATCGCCGCCGTGGTCAAGGCCGACAGGACGGCCAGAGTTGCAAAGCCGAGGCGTCTCAAGGTGCTTCTCCTCTATGTCAAACACGTAGGGGCTCAATGTGCGACTACGGCGACGGTTCCGACTGCCAAGCTTGCGGGCAGGAGGCTATTCCTGCGGGGGAGCGGGGAACTGCCCTTGCCAGCGCCCGTTGGTTGTCGCTTACCGTGAGAGGATCGATGGCCGACCTAATCCCAAACCCGAGCACGCGTCTGGACAACCAGGAGCCGGTGCCTGTCCTTGATGACGCCCTGAGGAGCGATCCTCGAACCATCGCGGAGGAGGTCATCCCTGTCGTCGAGGAAAGTGCCACCATCGGCAAGCGCGAGGTCGTGACCGAGCATGTGCGGGTGCGGACGGTCACCGATACCGTCGAGGAGTTGGCGCACGCGTCCGTGCAGCGCGAGGACGTTGAGGTCACCCGTGTGCCCATCGGCAGGGTGGTCGACACCGCTCCTGAGATCCGGACCGACGGCGACGTCACGATCGTGCCGGTGCTCGAGGAGGTGCTCGTTGTCACGAAGCAACTCGTCCTCAAGGAGGAACTGCATATCCGGCGCAGCATCGAAACCGAGACCGTCGAGATGCCGGTCACCTTGCGCAAGCAGCGCGCCATCGTCGAGCGTGAGCCTTCGGATGGCGCGGCGGTCGACGATGAGGCAGAGCCTGAAACCGACAATCCGCCTCCGCGTTGACGAACCGTAGCGGTTCATGAGCGTGAGGTCAGTGTATGCGTCGGTTCCTGCGTAACAATGGGTTGTCACTCACCTTGTTCGCCTTGTTCCTGATCTCCTTCATCGGCCAGGCGCTGACGGGCTGGAAGGCCAATGCCGAGGAACTCCGCCTACATGAATTGCCCGAGATCGGCTTTCTCACCTACCTGACCAGCGGTCACTTCATCTCGGCCACCTTAGAACTGGGAAAGCGAGTTCCTCCAGATGGCGACGTACGTGCTGCTGACGGTGTTCCTGTTCCAGAAGGGATCGCCCGAGTCCAAGAACCCGGACGAGGCCAATCCCGAGGATGAAGCTCCGGCAACGAGGCGCCGCGACCCGGAGGCACCGGGTCCGGTCCACCGCGGCGGCTTGCTGCTGAAGCTCTACTCGCACTCGCTCAGCCTCGCACTCGTGACCCTCTTTCTCGCCTCCTTCTGGCTGCATCTGGCGGGCAGCACGCGTCGGATGAATGAGGAGGCGCTCCAGCACCACCAGCCCTCCCAGACCATGATCGAGACACTCGCGGATCCGCAGTTCTGGTACGAGAGCTTCCAGAACTGGCAGAGCGAGTTCCTGTCCATCGCCGTGCTCCTGGTGCTCGGGATCTATCTGCGCGAGCGCGGCTCGCCGGAGTCGAAGCCCGTCGCCGTCCGCACGCCGCAACCGGGCACTGACCAAGCGAGCGGCATCACCGCGGATGCGGCAATGCCGCTCGCTTGGTCGCCGGCGACAGCCCCAACCGCAGTCGTAGGTTGAAGTCAGTGTCCCTGGACGGCCCTCATTCCCTTGATCGCCTCGGAAAGAACCGCTGACGGAGCAACCGCCATTTCTTGATTCCCCAGATCGTAAACTGGCCGACCGGCTCCCGCAGGAAGGCCACGTCATAGGCGATCAGCAGGAGCCCGAGCGGCAGCATCCAGATGCCCAGAAAGGGCAGGATCGAGAAGATACCGCCCAACACAAGGAGCACCCCGGCCGGAATGCGGATCCAGCGGGCGTCTGGATGCCGTAGGTTTCGAAGCACACGCGCCACCTTGCCGGGCACCTCGTGTTCCAGCTGCCTGAATGCCCGTCGCAGGACAGCCTTGCCATTACCGCTTGCCATGCGGTGTGAAGCGCTCACCTGAGAAAGAGTTCCGCTGGGTCTCAGGCGTGCAAGCGCGCATAGCCGGTGCGTTTGACTCGGGAAACATCACGAGGGGCCTTCATCATGCTCAGCGGCATTCGGGTCCTGATTGTCGAGGATGAAGCCTTAGTCGCCGCGGCGCTGTCAGACGCAGTAGAGAATGCCGGAGGCGAGGTTGTGAGCGTGGCCCGCACCGTCAATGAAACCGCGAGCTGATCAGGCGGCTCACCTTCTACGCGGCGGTGCTGGATCTTCATCTGCCCGACGGCGACGTCACGCCGGTTCTGAAGGCGCTTCATGCGCGCCAAGCCCCCACCGTGGTCGGCGGCGGCGATTTGCCGGAGAAGGTCAGAGCCTGGCATCCCGAACTGGTGGTGCTCCGGAAGCCGGCTCTCCCGGGCCCGCTCGTGGCCGAGATCCTCCGGACGCGTGGAAAGGACGTGTAGTCCAGCTTGGACAAAGGCGAAACGCCTGCGGACTGCTCATTCTGAATGGTTCCTGGGCAGGGGTTTCCATGAGGACAGACCTGCTCTGCTCTGAGCTTTGCAACAACCAGAGCGCGCCTTCGTTGATGCCCGACACCGGAATGGTGCGCTGCACAATGAGGATCCATGAAGTTTGCCCCCGACGACTACCTTGCCTTCTTTCCTCTTCATCACGAGGTCGAGGTTCATTCTCCAGCCCGCCAGCCATCCCGGCGCAGGGCTGTCACAAGGAAGAGACAGGTGTCCCTCGCACTGCAAGGCGGCGGATCGTTCGGAGCCTTCACGTGGGGCGTGCTCGACCGCCTGCTCGAGGACGAGACCATCACGTTCGATGCCGTGAGCGGAGCCAGCGCCGGTGCCGTGAACGCGGTTCTGCTTGCCTCCGGGCTGGCGCAGGGCGGGCCAAGCGCCGCGAGAGCAGGCCTCAAGCGTTTCTGGAAGCGCGCCAGCGAAGCGGCTCCTCGAGCCCACGCTGGCCTCGCCGTCGAGGTTGCGGCCCGCCATCTGTCGCCGTACCAGTTCAACCCGTTCAACCTGCATCCGCTGAAGACGCTCCTGGACGAGGAGATCGACTTCGAGGCCTTGCGGCGGCATCCAAAGCTCAAGCTGCTGATCGCGACAACGCGGGTGCGCGATGGACGCCTGCGAGTCTTCCGCGAGAAGGCCGTGACGCTCGATGTGATCCTGGCCTCGACCTGCCTGCCTGTCCTGCATCATGCGGTGTCCATCGAGGGCGAGGCGTACTGGGATGGCGGGTACTCGGCCAATCCGCCCGTGCTCCCGCTCGTCTCCGCTTCACGGGTCGAGGAGGCACTGGTGGTGCAGATCATGCCGTCCGTTGGGGCAGAGATGCCGACGACCGCGTCGGAGATCAGGAAACGCATCGAGCAGATCACCTTTGCCAGCTCGCTGGCGCGGGACATCGATGCGTTGGCCGCCATGAAGCAGCTTGCCGGTCATCATGATCAGGGCTCCCGTCTGGCCCGCAAGCTGCAAAAGCTGCGGCTTCATCACATTGCGGCGGAGGCGGAGTACCCGGCCTTAGGTGAGGCCAGCGCGCTCAACCTGGACTGGAACTTCCTGCTGGCGCTCCGCGATGCAGGCCGCAACGCAGCGGACCGGTGGCTCAGCCAGGGATAACGGTGAACGACATGCCAATCGTGCTCCACCGACGGAAGCGGTATCAGGAACACTGTTCAGAGTCCGCACGCCTGCGCCGGGAGTTACCGCACAGCGAGTACATTGCGCTTCCCGGGCTCGGCCACATGATCCATCACCTCGCCCCGGACGCTGTTGCCATCGCGATTGATCACACGGCGCAGCGATTCAGCCGGGTGTGGGCGCTATGAGCTGGACGAATCCTTGTTGTCTGAGGAGGCGGGTGTGGCGGCTTGTTCCGCTTTGACGGCTTCAACGGGCGTAGCCTCCTCGACCGTCGCCTCAGGGCGATCCGTGGAGGTTCCCGCTGCCTCCTCGTCCTTGATCTCCCGCTCGGCCTGGTGCCAATGGTCGAACGGATTACCCATGCGGCCCTGGCGCTCCCAGATCTCGTAGGCACGCACCCGAACCTTCTCTTCCCACTCAGCCATGGCCTGTCTCCCAAGGGTCACCGGCCCTCTTGATGCAAGGAAGGGCCGCGCCTGAACTCGTGTGCTGGTTCCTGGTCGCGGCCTCGGTCCGCCGTGCCCCCACGGGAGGCTTAGCGGTATCCGATTTGCCGTGACCGCCGCAATCGGCAACTCCCTATCCCTTAAGAGGTACATCTGGAGAGCTTTGGGACCGGGTTGGCAAATCAATTCAACCATGACCAAGTTTGCGGTCCGGCCTTGATCTGCCCCCACGGGCCGTTCCTTCAGCGCCCCTGACGGGGGCGCTTTTCTTTGCCTGTACGATCCGCTCACGTCAGCACAATGGAAAGGCTCCGGCTCACCACCGATTGTCATCATACAGATCATAAGGTGCGCAGCTCATGGCAAGCCCCGTCGGACAGCACCAAGAAGGCCACCTCCGGGTGCTGGCCGAGGCCGAGCGGCCCGAAGGCACCCGGGTTCACTTCATGCCGTTCCCAACACCTTTGCACGATGCCGAGGACCAACTCGTTGGAGCGGTGAATGTGCTGATCGACCTCGGGGCCGCGCAGCCCTGAGCTTGGGCTTGCGCTGATGACGCAGCTTTGCGCCTAATTTGCTTGAGCCGAAGCTTGTCCCTGGTTAGGATCTGGCTACTTCCTAAGAGGTAGAGTAAGAAGCGCTGCCGTTGTCTTGCGTGAACAGGCTGCGGATGCGCTGCTACTTTCATCTCGTGAACTGTCACGATGTGATCCTCGACGACACCGGGGTTGAGGTGGACAATTTGGACAGTGCCGAGGCGGAAGCCCGCAAGGCGATCCAGGAACTCCGCCAGGAGGATGGCGATCCCGACGACCTGTGGGCAGGCTGGCAACTCAGCATAGTCGATGCTTCCGGGCGGGTGCTGCTGTCCATCTCGTTGACCACGCCGCTCCATTAGCTCGGGCACCTGGAGCAGGGCCATCGTGGCTCGGCACAGTTGCACGATTGCGCCATGGCCGTTCAGAGCTGCGGCACAAGGAATGCGATGACCTTCTGCCGTTCGATCTCTAGCAGGCGCGGCACCTGTGGAGGTGGCAGGTCTCTGGTCCCGGGCGGCATCGGATGGCCTGCACGAAGAACTCAGTGTCGGCGGTCCTCGGTGTATTAAGGATCAGCGCCCGTGGCTAACCAGCGTTCGCAGGACGCCACTTGAGCCATACAGGTGCGGTTCAGGAAGCCTTCACTAGACAGAACCGTCTTGGTTAGTGGAGGTGCGCATGGTGATCTGGGCGGCCATTCCCATCCTGGTACTCTCGGTTCTTGCCAGCGGCCCGTTCCGCGACAGCATGCCGGCCTTTGTTGAAACTCTGGCTTCCCAGGCGGCGGTGCTCAGCCTCTTTATCCTGGTCTGCTCGATTGAGGCCGGAGGAGGCAGCCGTAACAGCAGTCAATAATCCGGCCTCGATCCGACGCCGGGTTCGGCCCCTGTGCTGCTGTGAGCACTGCTTTATGGGTGCGCGCAGGCAGCACGCTTTGGCAGGTCGGCGACCGCTCAGCGATGTTGAGGCAGGCCGCGATCATACCCATGTTGCATTCCTTGAAGGTGTCATCTGGGCTCAGGTCCCGCGGTTGAGCCAGTTCCGGATCGTCGCAATGCCTGCCAGCAAGGCTGCCCCAGCCGCCGCAGAGGCAACCACTTCGACGAGGACGTGCGCGAGCAAGTCGCCTTCCGGGGTGTAGGACCATGACGCGGGGCAGAAGGCATGACAGAACTGCTCCATCATCGCCAGGAGCATGCCAAGCAATCCGCCGTACATCGCAAAGCTGACTGCATCCCAGCGGCTTCTCGCTTTAGGCATATTGTCGTTCTCTGTTCAATATAGGCCTAGTCAACCCATGTGGTTTCCTGCGCCGGAGGCTTGCCCAGTTGCTCTTGCACTGTGACGGGTTGGTCTTGGGCGGAGTTATCAAAGGTATATTCGCGTGAAAAGCTAAAAAATGTCTCCATCTCGCCACTGCACGGCCGAGATTGGTCTCTTGTGTTGGTCTGACATCTTGAGTTCGAGTGATGTCAGATGCAGCAGAATGAGTTTTTTCCTCTGGACGCCGTTCCGCTCCGAGTACGCCGAGCACTTTTGAGGGAATTCCAAGGGCGCTGGCCCACGGTTCAGGAGGTCTCCGAAATCTCCGATCGACAGTGGTTGGCAATGCCTGACATCGGTCCCTCCACTCTGGAGACGATCCACAGCATCCTTCGTCCTGAGCCGTGTCAGCGCGAGGACGCCTCGCCTGCAATCGCAGACGCTGAGTTGTTGAACCGGCTTGACACCGTCCAAGAGGAACTCGAGCGCATCCGGTGCATTCTCGAGGCACGGTTTGGAGCAAGCTCACGCAAGTCCCGCAAAACTGCGGTGAACACGAAGACATTGTCTCAGGTTTGACCGCTGGATGACAGGTGATGGGCCACGGCCGGATCCGTCCCGCGGTGCCATGTCGGCCGGCGTTTATGCCTCTTGCCACTCGTTCTGGGCGATCCAGCTTCCTGGAACAGCCATGGGAGACGCCATGATCGGCAATCGTGATCTGACCCTGCTGAAGGAGGCCGTGTCCGAGCTCGCCCGGCTCAAGGGCGCGGCAGAAAGGCCAACTCCGTTCCTCTCCCACCTGTACGCCTCAGCCCTGGAGGAGTGGGCGGGGCGCCTGGGCATGGACCCGGTTCAACTGAACAAGCTGGTTCTCACAGGGGCCGGTGCGCCGGCACATGGCCCTCGCTAGGCCCGGAGCCGCATAGGCATCGTGAAGGGCCGCGTGATGCGGCCCTCCCGACAGGATGCTTCAGTGCGCAGAAAACCAGAGGGGTGTCACCTCCTGAGGGAATAAACTCACACCCCGTTCGTTCTTCATCCTAAGCTCAAAGACGTTGAATTGGACGGGGCAGGACATGTGCGAACCACAACAGATACAGCAGTGCCCACCTATGTGGCGGGGCGCCATCCTTCCTGTTGGCGCGGATCAGTGGCGGAGTCGTATTAGCGCCAAAGTGAGATAGCGACCTTGTCGCGCCGACAGACGGCCGTTCTGGTCGCGGCTGCCGTGGGCGCCGTGTTTTGTCCGACAGTCGTCCATTTTCATGTCAGTCACGCCTTCCTGCCTCATCTTGAGGGTTCTTTCGCTGTCGCGAAATCCGGCAATGACGGAAACGCCGGAGGGCGCGGGGCTGGCAACCATGGCGGTGGTGCAAACGGCCGTGGCGAAAGTGCCAGGGGCAGCGCCGGCGATCACGGCGGAGGAAACAGCAACGGTAATGGTGGAGGTGCCAGCCGCAGCGGACATGGTCCTTCCGGGCGTAATGCAGGCAATGCGGATAAGAACGCCAACCCTGGCGGAGGAGACATCAGCCACAAGGGCACAGGCTCTGCTCAGGGTCATGGGACCGCTCGCCGCGCGGGTTCCTCACCGACCGGTGCAGGGGCTCGCCCGACAGCCTCGGCGAAGGCACGCGACATGCGGGTCAACCCACAGCGGGCGAAGTACACCCTTGTTGCCTCAGGGCTGACCGATGCCGATCTTACGAAGCTGAAAGCACGGGGTTTCCGCGTCCAGGCTCAGACGAGGGGAGCCTTAGCCCACGGGCCATCAAGTTACGGCCGCCCCATGGCCAATCTTTGGAGCAGGCCCGCCGCGCCGTGCGCAGGATCAATGCCAACGCTGTGGTCGATTTCGACACCTACTACTACACGGATGCCGATTCCTCCGAAGGCGTCCTCACGGAAACGCCCAACAAGCCGATTCATGCATGGTAGGGCAACTGCTTTCATCGGCTCCTGTCAAACGCGCAAGAAGCCTGAGCGTCTGGGTCGCGCCACCTGCGGAAATCTTCGACTTAAGGCCGCAATACATTGGCCATCGGGTCGCATGCCACTGTGGCCCGCTTCAGCAGGTCTTGATCAGTCAGACGGCCGCGATATCTCAGCTCGTCTTGCTGGGGCAGGGCAGTGGACGACTACTTCGTAATTCAGCCAATCGGCGGCCTGTGGGCGGTCGTCAGCAGCGAGATCATCGTGGCCCGGTGCCCGACCGTTCCCGAGGCCATCAAGGCCGCTGTCCAGGTCGCCTCGCGCACGGCAGCTTACGGCCGGAGGGTCCAGGTGCTGGTCGACGAGCCGGGACGGGGCCGCACGATTATCTGGGATTCGACACGCGACGGCTACAGCGCCGCCTGAGGCCGCGTTGCGCTGCATCTGAAGGTGTCCCGGTGCACTTCACCCAAGGGTCTCATGAAAGGAGCAGAGGGCTCCGAGAGTTGCCTTGCCTCTGCCCAGAACCCGTGCAATGCCTCTACCTGGCATCAGCAGGATCTACCGATGCCTTATCGCTTCCCGCCTGAACTCAGCTCGGAACCCGCTGTGTCGATGCCCTCTCTCCGCCTGCACCGGCTGCTGCTGGTCGCCGCGCTGCTCGTGCCGGCCGTCGTGTTCGCGGCTGCCGCAGCCTGGAACCGGGCCGAGGTTCTGCGCGACAACGGGGAAACCATCACCCGCACGACAGCGATCCTGCACGAGCACGCCCGCAAGGTGTTCGACACGGTCGAGCTCGTGATCGGACGGGTCGAGGACCGCACCCATGGCATGTCCTGGGACGAGATCGCAGCCCCTGAGACCAGCGTCTTCCTCCAAAGGCTCAAGGCTCCCCTGGAGCAGGCGGTCTCGATCTGGATCACGGATGCCACCGGACATGTCCGGGCGGGCAGCCAGCCGTGGGACCCCAATGTCACCATTGACGAGCGCGAGTTCTTTCAGGCCCAGCGCGGCCGCGATGCCGGCACCTACATCAGCGCGGTGTTCCAGGGCAAGGCCACCGGCAGGGCGTCGTTCGCGGTCAGCCGCCGTCGCTCGAGCCCTGATGGTCACTTCGACGGCATCATCCATGTGGCGCTCAGCCCTGAGTACTTCAGCCGCTTCTTCCGAGAGGCGGCTCCGCCCGGACCCCATGCGGCTGCCCTGATACGGGAAGACGGTTCGCTCCTGGCCCGGTCGCCCGCGCAGGTGGCCTACAGCCGCCTCGGGCCGGACAATATCCTCATGCGCAGCATCGCGGCGCAGTCCGATGGAGGCGTGTTGTTTGGAACCTCTTCGACCGACCAGCGCGAGCGGTACTATGCCTTCCGCCATGTGGGTGCCTATCCGGTTTATGTCGCCTTCGGCATCGATGCCGCGGTCGTGCTGGGACACTGGCACCGCAATCTGGCGGTCTATGGCGGGGTGGCGGCTCTGTCCGCCCTGATCCTGTGGCTGGTCTCCTGGCTGGCCCTGCGGCGCGCCCAGGCCGAGCAGGAGGCCCTCATCCAGCTTCGGCATGAGAGCGAGCAGCGTCATGCGGCCGAGCAGCGGCTGTTGCAGGCGCAGAAGATGGAGAGCATCGGCCAGCTCACGGGCGGCATCGCCCATGACTTCAACAACCTGCTGGCGGTGATCCTCGGCAACCTCGATCTGCTCCGCAAGCGCATCAAGGACGAAGACCGGGCCAGGCGGCTGCTGGAGGGCGCCATCCAGGGCGCCCAGCGTGGGGCTGCCCTGACCCAGCGGCTGCTGGCCTTCTCGCGCCGTCAGGATCTCACGCCACAGGCCGTCGACGTGCCGCAACTCGTCGCCGGCATGACCGACCTGCTGGCGCGTGCCTTGGGCCCGAGCATCGAGATCGTGACCCGCTTCCCGGCTGGCCTGCCGCCGGTCAAGGTCGATCCGAACCAACTGGAGATGGCGCTGCTCAACCTGGCGGTGAACGCCCGCGACGCCATGCCGGCCAGCGGCACGATCACCATCTCGGCGCACGCAGAAGAGGTCGCTGGAGGCAACGGGCACGGCCTTCAGCCGGGAGCCTATGTCTGCGTGTCGGTGAGTGACACCGGCATGGGCATGGATGCGGCTACCCTGGCCCGCGCTATTGAGCCCTTCTTCACGACCAAGGGGGTTGGCAAGGGAACGGGGCTGGGTCTGTCGATGATCCATGGGCTCGCCGTCCAGTCCGGCGGCACCCTGACCCTGATCAGTCAGGTGGGCAAGGGCACGACGGCCGAGATCTGGCTGCCTCAGGGCGAGGCGGTGACGGAGGCGTCTGCTGGCGACCAGCAAGCGCCTCCGGAGCATCGCACCTGCACGGTGCTGCTGGTCGAGGACGATCCGCTGGTCATGACTGGGACGGCTGCCACGTTGGACGATCTCGGCCATACGGTGGTGGAGGCCTCTTCCGCCGAGGCAGCCCTGAGGGTCCTCCGGGAAAACACGTCCATTGATCTGGTGGTGACCGATCATGCCATGCCGGGCATGACAGGGTTGGAGCTGGCGGAGCGGATCCGGGCGGAGTGGCCCTCTATGCCGATCCTGCTGGCCAGCGGCCATGCGGAGCTGCCGGAACGGGCCGGGCTTGCTCTCCCGCGACTGACCAAGCCCTTCCGGCGCGATGAGTTGGAACATGCGATTGCGTCCCTCGTCACGCCAGCCTGCGAGCCCGCCAATGTGGTGCCGTTCCGCAAGCCTTGAGTGGTTGACGGCCGGCACGTCCATTCTGCTGTGTTGCCTGCGAGCACTCGCTCCTGCCTTCCTTGGATCAGTATCGCCTGCGTCGTGATCCGCATCTTTGCGGCCTACCGGCATCGCCAGTTGGACCTGGTCATTCCTACAATGTCCATCTTGTCCCTTTCCCCCAGCAAAGCTGAAACCTCTCCTACCTCTGATGAGTTAATCCCTCCGAGGTGCGGCGCATCTGGCTGTGCCTCCGGATTGGAACCTCTCGCTCGACATCCTTGAGGGGAGGCTCGCTGTTAACGTGGTCGTGAAAGCGATCGCAAGTCGTGAGTAGAGACCGAGATAAGGAGACCGCTAGTGTTGAAGAAGCAGATCGGTGTCGGTGTGATTGCCGCTGGTTTCGCCTGCGGGATAGTCTCCGCCGCGTTAGCCCAGAGTGCTCATGGGACAACCAACTCCACCCTTGGATCGAGCGGAGCCGCGACTGGGACCAATGGCGCCCTGCATTCTGGCGCCAACAAGGCTCTGAACGGGGCCAAGTCGGATACGACCGGTACAGTGCTTCCGCCCGCCAACAGGAGTGCCACCGGCACGACCAACTCGACTCTTGGCGCAAGCGGTGCCGCGACCGGGACGAACGGCAAGCTTCACTCCGGTGCCAACAAAGCCTTGAAGGAAACCCGCTGATGGACTTGCGTCTCCCGATCGCGACGAGGCGGATAGGACGGCTCTGTGCAGTCTCATGAGCCGGATGGTCCTCACGCCAGGTAGAGACGCGCGGGCGGAGAGAGGGGCCTCCGCCCGCCTTCCTGTCAGGAAGGGAACGCCAGGCCGCATGCGTGCGGGTTAGCTTTTTCGATGAATGGTTCAGGGAACTTGGCGATGTTGCGTGGCCGCATGTTCTCGGTCTTTGCCGCTCTCTCGTTGTGCTCGTTAGCAAGTGCAACGCTCGCCAAAAACGGCCAGGAACCGCTCCATGGCTTTCATGATTTCTGCCGCCGCCACCCATCCGAATGCAGGCTGACCGGTCCCTCCGTCAGGCAGGTTGCTGTGACGGCCCCGCGCATGAGCGAACTTCAGCAGATCAACCTTACCGTCAATAGGTCGGTCGAAGAAATGTCCGACCACGAGCAATGGGGACAGGAAGACGTCTGGAGCTTGCCTGCGACAGGCCGCGGGGACTGCGAGGATTATGCGCTCGTGAAGCGCAAGCTGTTGATCGAGCGCGGCTGGCCGTCCTCGGCGCTGCTGTTGACGGCAGCGCTCACGCCACAGGGCGAGTGGCATCTGGTCCTGACTGCGATCACCGACCAGGGCGACTATGTTCTCAACAGCCTGACGGATACTTTGCGAACTACGTCGCAGACGGGCCACACGTATCTGTCGCGCCAGTCGCCAGCCAACCCGCGCGCTTGGGCTTCTGTGACCACAGGCGAGCAGACCAGGGAACCGGTAGCGGATCTCCCGGTCCGAAGGCTCTCGTCGCGCGATCCGGACTTCTCAGATCACTGAGCTTCCACGCAAGTGAACAAGGTGTGAGTGTGAATCAGCATTGAACAACTGACCCCTCTCTCGAGGAGCGCAAAGCCTGGGATTACCGACGCAAAATGGAAATCCGGTGGGGTCACGGTCGGCGCTGATGATGACCCCGCTGGCGCGACGAATTCTCCATTAATGTCATGCCCGTAACGCCAGTCGGCTCGAGGGTACATATTCGCCGCTGAATCACAGTGTAGGCCACTGCATCCGGTAAGAATGTCGCCTCGTAACACCGACGAACCGTAGCCGAAGTTCCGCATTGGCGGGGTGAGCTGACCTTCGTGGACAAGGGCTCAATGGCTCTGGTTTACCCGCAACGGACCTTTCGGGTGTTGGGATCCCAGAAGAGCTAAGGCTACGGCGGTGCCGTCAGCAGCTTGAACCGATCATAGAAGGTGCTCCAACCCCGTTCGCGAAGGGACGCGTTGCGCACCGCGGGTGGCAGCCGAAGCGTTTCCCCTACAGCCAATCTCTGCTGCCGCACCCAGCCGACCCGAGGCTTGCGCCGGGCGACGAACGTGGACAGAGCCACCTCGACCTCGGGCGCGGCCTGCAAGCACTCGGCGAGCACCAGCGCATCTTCCAGCGCCATCGAGCCTCCTTGCCCCATCATCGGCGAACCTGCATGAGCGGCGTCGCCGATGAGGGCCACCCGGCCGCGGCACCACTGCTCAGCTTCCACCCACTCGATTGGCCCGCAATGGATCTGGTCGTCGCGCTCTAACGAGGTCAGGAAGTCTTGAACGGCTGCACCAAAGCCGTCAAACCGGGCACGGAGCCGTTCAAGGCGTCCCTCAACCTGATCGTACCCTCGTGGCCCTGTGATATTGGCAAAGCCGTACGTACCGCTGCCCACGGGGCACAAGCCGAAGAAACATCCGTCACCGAGCCAGAACTGCACACTGTCAGGCTCCGGAAGAGGGAGCGGAGACAGGCTGCGCCACACCATCTGTCCACCATAGATCGGCTCGGACGGGCCAAGCGCCAGCCGGCGTGTTCCCGAGTAGAGCCCGTCGGCGCCCACGACAAGATCATAGTCGCCAGTTGAGCCATCGTTGAAAGTGACCTGAACCCGCCTGCTGTCCTGGTCCATGGCAACGATCCAGGTTCCGAGCCGCCACCGGGCGCCGTCTGAGCGGAGGATCGCGTGCAGTTTGGCACGTTCGATGCCGATAAACGGGCCGACCCTGCTCCACAATGGTTCCAGCGGAATGTCGCAAAGCACCGCGCCGGTCTGGTCACGGAATTGCCAACGGCGGATCGTGGTCCCTGCACGCTCCATGGCCGTGTTAAGCCCGAGCCCCACAAGCACCCGCATGGCATTGGGCTGTACCGCGATGCCCGTACCGGGCGGCTGCCAGTGCGTCTCACGCTCGATGAGATCGGGCCGAAACCCGCGCTGTCGCAGGGCAACCCGCAAACCAAGACCGGCAATCCCGCCGCCGACGATCAGGATACGTGCACGTCCCGACATGTTGTGTCTCCACTGGCGAAGCCTGATCCTCTGGCGGCATCCCCTCACCGGAGAGGATACGCCAGCGCCGGACATTCTCGCCGCGAACCTGATGCGGCGCTTGGACAGGACAGAACCTGCGTTGGGACAGAAGCGAACTCATGCTATCGTCCCTCTGCCACCCCGGAGGGCTTGACCGAGGAGCAATGGAAATGCTCCAGACGCTGGCGAAGCCTATGTCATTCCGCTTTTCCACCGCGGAGATCCCGGCCTGCGACCGCCGCGATGCCATCCTCCGGCTGCGTGAGCGTGGCGTTCTTCCGATCGAGCCGTTGCCGGATGCCCTGCCATCCCTTCAGATCACCAAATTCGCCGTACCAGGGATGGGTGTCCTCTCCGGGAGGTTGAACGGGCTGCGCCAGGAGGGACGTCCACCAGGAATCGGCTACAACGACGATCTTTTCTTGGGGGTGAACCTTTCAGGGTGCAGCGTCGCATTCCAGAAAGAGCGGGAGATGGTGTTGAGGCAGGGTGACGCGATCCTCCTGGGCTGTGCCGAAGGTCGCTTTGCGATCGTCCGTCCAACGCCAGCCCAGTTCCTGGGTGTGCGGGTGCCCCGAACAGCCATCGCGCCACTCGTGAACGGCCTCGACGATCGCGTAGGCGAACTGATCCGGAAGGGAGCGGGCGCCGTCAGGCTTTTGACTGCGTACCTGAATGCCCTTGGGACGATTGAGGTCGAGAACTCACCCCAGATGTGTCACGCCGTGGTCAACCATATGTATGATCTGATCGGACTGAGCGTCGAAGCGGATCGGGAGGCGGCTGTCAGGGCCGACAGCAGCGTGCGCGCGGCGCGGCTACAGGCGATCAAGGCCGAGGTCATGGCCAGCCTCGGAGATGCCTCATTGAGCCTCATTGGGGTAGCGGCTCGCCAGGGGGTGACAACCCGCTATGTGCACAAGCTGTTCGAGAGCGAGGGAACGACCTTTTCGCAGTTCGTCCTTCGACATCGTCTCGAGCGGGCCTACCGCATGCTCTCTGATGCGCGGCTCGTCAGGCGCAGCATTACCTCCATCGCCTACGATGCGGGATTTGGCGACCTGTCGTACTTCAATCGGGCGTTCAGACGGCTCTACAACGTGACACCATCAGACATCCGCAACCGCAGAGACCTTCGGTAGCCTCAATCGAGGGGCCGCGTCTCGACGCACCGCCAAAGTCGGAGCCGACCCGCGGCCTCATGAGAGCGAGCATCTGAACTTCCAGGCGAAGCCAATCTTCCGGCAGATGGGCTTTTAGGCCTGTCTGGACCCGGATCGGATGTTTGTGGTTCGCGTCCAGGTAGGGTTCGGGTAAAGTATCGCTTGTCGCGGCAATATGGATAGGCAGCCATGACACATGCGGAACCCAAACCATGGGTCGGCAATGTTGCGGCCGAGGTCATGCCAGTCAGCCGGGAGGTGTCCCGTGAACGATGCGAGGATGACATCGACAGGCCATGCGGTGAGCGATGCACCATGGCTGGATCTCCACTTCCAGGCCTGCCGTGCCGAATATGAGGAGGCGCTCCGGTTCGTCGGCATCGCACCGGGATGGACGGTGCTCGATGCCGGCTGCGGCTCGGGCGGGTACATCCCGCTCCTAGGCGAGCTTGTCGGGCCTGCGGGTCAGGTTCACGCCCTTGATCTCGCGCCTGAGAACGTCGCCGACGTCGAGCGCCTCGTCCAGGAGGGACACTGCGCCGCCCCAACGGAGGTCCGAGTCGGCAGCGTGCTGGACCTGCCCTTTGCTGATGCCACCTTCGATTGTGTCTGGTGCGCCAATGTCGCCCAGTACCTGACGGAGGCGGAATTCACCCAGGTCATGGGCGGGTTCCGCCGCGTGGCCAAACCGGGCGGGCTTGTCGCCGTGAAGGACTCTGATGGGACGCTCCTGCAAGTTCTGCCGCTGGATCCAGCCATCTTCGCCCGGCGGGTTGCGGCCCGCCGGGCCAAGGCGGCGGGTACCGGGCTGCTGGGCTCCTGGTGCGGATCCTCGCTCGCCCGGTTCTTCCGCCAAGCGGGGCTGACCGATATTGTGCGCAAGGGCTGGCTGGTGGAGCGCTGGGCGCCACCGTCGCCCGCCACCCGCGAGTTCGTCGCGATGGGGCTGCGCTATGGGGCCGGGCTTGCAGCCGAGCTCGACGTGCCTCCGGCAGACCGTGAGGCGCTGCGGGCTGCCGCGGCCGATCCGGACGGCGTGCTCGATGACCCTGACTTTTGCTCCCGCGAGGCCTTTGTTGTCACGATCGGGCGTATTCCGACCTGAGTGATCTTTGGAATAACGTTCGATCTGATTCCATAGAGGCTCGTCTGAAAAACTGCGGCCAAGATCCGAAGGACGGGTAGCTCTCGGCCAATCGCCCAACCCTTCGGTGTAAGTTGATTGGCGGCCGGGCCTCGGACGAGCGACCGTGCGAAAGATCTTGGTGGAGGACGCGCACCATGAGCCAGGATGATCCAATCGCCGAGATCTGGCGGCATCTTCTCTCCATCCAGGCGATTGCCGCGCTCGGCGCGGAACTCCGGCTCCGGCAGGAGCGACGCGCGGGCGACCCGGTGCTTCGCCCGCGGCTTCAGGAGGCGGCGCGGGCGATCCATCCCGTGCTTCCAGACGGGCTTGGGTCGGCCCAGGAGGAGGCGATGGTGGCTGCGATCGGCTACGGGTTGAGCGAGGCCGCGGCCCTCTTCGCCGACCCGGCCCAGACACCCGGATGGCGGCACGAGGATCCGGTGTTGATCGACTCCATCGGCCGGGCCTCGCGCAAGATCGTACATGACCTGGAGGCGGCATCCGCTGACCGGCTCGAGCTGAGGACTGCCTTGCGGCGGGAGAATGGCGCTTTTCTCGATGTCGGAACCGGCGCAGCCTGGCTGGCGATCGAAGCGGCTCGGGTGTGGCCGGCGTTGCGCGTCGTCGGCATCGACATCCACGAGCCTGCGCTGGCGCTGGCCCGGAAGAACGTCGCCGAACTCGGCCTCGAGGCGCGCGTGGAGCTCCGGCGGCAGGACGTCACCATGCTGGAAGATATGCAAGTCTTCACCGTGGCGTGGCTGCCCTTGCCCTTCCTGCCTGAGCCAGTGGCGCTGGCGGCGCTTGAGCGCAACCGCGCGGCCTTGGTGCTGGGCGGCTGGCTGGCCCTCGCGCGCTACGCCGCCCCTGCGGAGCACCTGCCGGCAGCGGTCGGTGCCTTGCGCACCGTGCTCAGTGGTGGGCACCCATGGACCGACAGCGCGCTGGAGGCGGCGCTGCACGGAGCGGGGTTCGGCGGCGTCGAACACCTGCCCACGGCACCGGTCGCGCTGACCATTGCCCAGCTCTGACCTGAGCGGCATTTGAGCCACTTTTGGCGGCTCAGGATCAAGTGGTCATCGGATGGAGCACCGCCTGTTGTAAAAAGGCGCTCCCGCGAAATGAACCTGCAAGCCGGGAGGTTTGGCTTCTAACGCGGGCGGACCTTAGCCGTGTTTCTGCAATGGGACTGCGAAGCGACCTTCACGTGATCCCGCTCGAGAGCTCAGGTTGACCCTAAGGCGACGCTCAGCCCCAGAGGTTGGCGAAATCGGTGCAACCATTTACGCTCAAGCGCCATTTAAGGATCGGAGATAGCGCCGTGATTGCCAGTTCGGGCGCGATCATCGTGCCTCGCCCGCTCCAGCGCCAGATTGATCAGCTGGCGCAAGCCTTCCTGCAGCCGCAGCAGACCATCGACTTTTCTAGGCCAAAGGAAGAACCGGCGCTGATCCCGCCCGATTCCATCTCCTGGCGCATGTTCAAGAACCCCGTTGCCGTGTTCATTGGCGGCGTAGCGGCTGTTCTGCTCGAATTTGCCGAGCCGCGCGTGCGCGATGGTGTCTGGCAGCACAGCCGCTTTAGGACTGATCCACTCACGCGCCTGCGGCGAACGGGTCTGGCCGTCATGGTTAGCGTCTACGGCCCCCGCAGTCAGGCTGAAGCGATGATTGCGGGGGTGGTCAGGCGGCATGAGCGAGTGACGGGTTGGACCAGCGCGGGCGAGCCTTATCGCGCCAACGACCCAGTGCTGCTTGACTGGGTGCAGGCGACGGCGAGCTTCGGCTTCACGGAGGCCTACCACGCCTATGTGCGCAGCTTGACAGCCGACGAGAGATTGGCCCTTTTCGCCGAAGGACTGCCAAGCGCGCGGCTTTACGGCGCCACCGGCGCGCCCGCCTCACAAGATGAACTCGACGCCTTGTTTGAGGTGATGCGGCCCAAGCTCGTCGCTTCGCCAATCATTTTCGAGTTTCTTGAGATTATGGAGCACGTCCCGATCCTGCCGGTACCGGCAGGATCGGTTCAGCGGGTGCTTCTCAAGGCAGCGGCCGAGATCCTGCCCAACTGGCTGCGGGAACGTCTCGGGCTAAGATCTCAGTGGACCCTACGCTCAACAGAGCGAATTCTGGTGTGTGCCTTGGCGCTAGCGAGTGACCGCCTCATCCTGCGGTCATCCCCAGCCATCCAATCCTGCCGCCGCCTCGGCCTGCCCGAGACTTACCTCTACCGCCCCTGGTGAGCTAGCTGGTGTCTCGCCTGATACTTGCCCTTCGGAGGCAAGTCAGCGAGAACAGGCATCGCCGAATGACACGAATGAAGTGCGCACCCCGGATGGCCTCTTGCGGATCCGGGTTGAGGAGATCACCCTTTCCAGCTCTCACGCGGAGGGAAGAATGACCGGTCCCCTTACCCGCTTTGCCACCCGTGCCGCATACCATGCCAGACAGTTGCCCCGGTTTGCCTGGTATGCAGCCCATGCGGCTGCCGTCAGCCGCCTGGCGGAGAAAGCCCGGGACGAGGAGGGGGAGAGCAAGCGTCCTCGAGCCCACACCGCAGCGCCCGTGCCGGACCGCAACCGCCTCTATGAGGATATGGCGGCTTTGTTTCGGCAGGATCTCGCCAATGTCGAGGCGGGGATTTACCCTCTTCCGGCCGATCATGATGGCTCCCTGCTGACGCGTCTTCGCCGCTCTAACCTGTTCTTCGAAGATCTGCCAAACGTTCATCGCCGGCGCGAGAGCGGCGGGCACAGCGAGGTTCTCACCGAGGAAAACCGAGGCAAGCGGCCGCGCTATTATCTCCAGAACTTCCACTTCCAGACCGGCGGCTGGATGTCCGAGGACTCGGCTCAGCGCTACGACACCCAAGTTGAGGTGCTCTTCAGCGGCACTGCCAATGCCATGCGGCGGCAGGCGCTGCCGCCGCTGCATCAGGTTTTCGCCCCCCGAGATCAGCGCCAGCTGCGCTTGCTCGATGTCGGCTGCGGCACCGGCCGTTTTCTCGATTGCGCCAAGCAGGCTTGGCCGCGCCTCCCCAGTCTCGGGATCGATCTGTCGGAGGCTTACGTCCGGGAGGCCAAGCATCACCTGAAGCGCTGGTCCTGGCTGAGCCTCGCCGTAGCCAACGGGGAGGCCATTCCGCTGCCGGACGCCAGCCAGGATGCGGTGACGAGCATTTTCATGTTCCATGAGCTGCCGCCTCACGTCCGTCGAGCCGTCCTACGTGAGTTTGCCCGGGTTCTGAAGCCGGGCGGCCGCTTGGTTCTGGTGGACTCGCTGCAGCGTGGCGATAGGCCGGAGTATGACGGCCTCCTTGAACTGTTCCCGCAGAACTATCATGAGCCGTACTATGCCGGGTACATCGAGGAAGACTTTGGGGCAATGTCCAGAGCGTGTGGTCTGACCCACACCCACGACGTGCTGGCCTACGTGTCCAAGGTGATGGTCTTCGACAAGCCAAGTTGATCGCAGGCCTCTAACGCAGCTGCGTCTCCCCGGCTGGTCGAGGGAACGCTGCCAACTGGGCACGTGCTTGCTCTGCCAGCGAATTGCTTGGACACGGCTGAGCTAGGAAGGTCACAGCCTGTGGCAGGCTCGGTGTGGGATGGGTGGGCCATCCCAAAACAATGATGCCGATGTGCGGCCAGCGTCGTATGACGAAGCGTGCGAGGTCGAGCCCGCCGAGGCCGCCGGGCATATCGATCTCCGTGATCACGAGGTGAATGTCGGCGCGGCATTCAAGATAGCTGAGAGCCTCGTCGGTCCTGGCAACCTCAATGACCTTGAGGCCGGCGGCGATCAGGCAATCTGCCGTGGCCATGCAGACCTGTCGCTCGCTCCGGGCAAGCAGGACCAGGGCTTCCAAAGCTTGGGCACGTGTCATCGCGTGCCTCCTGTGTATCCCAAGGATACCAGATCTACTTGGATCAGAGCGGCGGAATGCCCATATAAAGTCCATGTCGCACAAGGGATCTCCGCCCCACACCCTCGATCTGTTCGAGGTTACGCTCACCATCCCGACGCCTCAGTCTGAGCCGGCTTTCGCTCCGGCCAAGCCGGCGGCGCTTGCAAGTTTGTCTGACATTCAGCTGGCCCAGGACCTCGGCCAACATCTTGAGGAGATGCAGCGTCGACTGAAGAGGAGGGGAAGACGGCCGGAGTTGGAGGCTGCGGCACGAGAAGCCAGCGTGATCCTCAATCGCCTCATTTCCGGCTCTATACGCCAGAACAAGCCTCTCAGATCTGGTAAGACGTCAGCTCCGCTGCAGGAGGGGCAGCGCAAGGCAGCACGAGCGGCTCTTCTGGCTGGTGTAGCTCCCGGTCAAGTGGCGAAGCACTTCGGGTTGCCCTTGGCCGCCGTCCCAAAGGTCTTGGAAGAGATCACGTGACCTTAGCCCTTGAGGAATCAGGTGTCAGCCAGGCTGAGCGACCGTTTCTGGCAGGCTATGGTTCCAAGAGCAAGCTTGCTCCATCTGAACGGAAAACGGGACGAGGGTCGCCTCCTGCCCGAACCGGTCGCCCGCCTGTACGCCAACAGGAGTCACGTCGGATCTCCAATGCAAGGGCCGGCTGGCCGCAGGAGAGGGCTATATCGCAGGTAGCGGCCAACACCGAGGCGGGCTGCCAGAACCTATAGATTGACCTCCAATCGTCAGGAGTGAAATTCTCCATGCGTCACCGGAAGACTGGCCAAGGCAGGTGTCGATGGCAGGTCATACCTTCCGAAGAGTTTGGCAATCTGGCGCGTAACCCAGTACAGCCGCTCCAGCGTCGCTGAGGGTTCCTCAGTCGAGAAGCCTCGCCCTACCCTCGGGCGGGAAAGTTGATCAAGTAGACGTTACAATCACCGACGCTCCGTTACTGCCATGCCTGGCAACTACTCGGCGATGTTCTTGACCTTCTGAGGTCCGAAATTATCGAAGCCGAGGGCGAGCACCCGGTGAACCGATGCGTGGGTGGCGGCAGAAATGGAGACGCCGCCTGGCTCGCCAGGCTCTCCAGTCGCGCGGCGATGTTTACGCCGTCGCCCAGCAGGTCGCCGCCTTGGACGATGACGTCGCCTACATGCACCCCGATCCTGAACAGTAGACGCTAGTCCGGAGGCGTGTCTTGGGTCGCTTGGGACAGCGCCTGTTGGACCTCAACGGCGCACGCGACGGCCTCGACCGCACTTGGGAACTCGGCTAGGACGCTGTCCCCAGCCGTGTTGGCGATCCGCCCTCCGTGCTCACCAATGAGCCGGTCCATGATCGCACGGCAGGCGGCTAAGGTGTGGAGGGTCCCGACCTCATCCTGCTCCGTCAAGCGCGAGTAGCCTGCCACGTCGGCAGCGAAGATCGCCGCCAGTCGCCGCTCGACCCTGTGCTTCTGCGACCCCATGAGATCCTCGATGCCACTCCGGATTGGATTCTGCGGTGAGCCGGGCAGGGTGTCCAGTCTTGGCCCAACCGTGAGCATGGTTTGAACCGCACCGGGATTCCCGGAGGCTCCAACTCCTGACAGGATGGAGCCATGACAAAGCGAACACCCCCCTATTCACCAGAGGTCCGCGAGCGGGCGGTCCGGATGGTTTTCGAGCACCGCAACGAGTACGCCTCCCAGGATGAGGCGATCCTGTCGATTGCGGCCAAGATCGGCTGCTCGCGTGAGACCCTGCGCCACTGGGTGCGGCAGGCCGAGCGCGACCAGGGCCTTCGCCCCGGCCCGACGAGCCAGGAGCAGGAGACGATCAAGGCCCTCGAGCGGGAGGTGCGGGAACTGCGCCAGGCCAACGAGATCCTGCGCAAGGCCAGCGCCTATTTTGCCCAGGCGGAGCTCGACCGCCGCTTCAAGCCATGAAGGCGTTCATCGACGAGCATCGTGAGGTCTACGGGGTCGAGCCGATCTGCCGCGTGCTGCCGATCGCCCCGTCGACCTACTACGAGCACGCCGCTCGCAAGGCCGATCCGGAGCGCAGACCGGCCCGCGAGCGTCGGGATGCCGACCTGAGCCGGGAGATCCGCCGGGTCTTCGCGGCCAACTTCGGCGTCTATGGGGTGCGCAAGGTCTGGCGCCAGATGCAGCGCGAGGGGATCGCGGTGGCGCGCTGCACGGTCGCCCGGCTGATGCGGCAGATGGGCCTCAAAGGCGTGGTGCGCGGCAAGAGCATCCGGACGACCGTCAGTGACGCCGCAGCCCCATGCCCGCGCGACCGGGTCAACCGGCAGTTCAAGGCGCCGCGGCCGAACGCCTTGTGGGTGAGCGACTTCACCTCTGTGGCGACCTGGTCGGGCTTCGTCTATGTGGCCTTCGTGATCGATGCCTTCGCCCGCCGGATCGTGGGCTGGCGGGTGTCATGCTCGGCCCGGGCCGAGTTCGTGCTCGATGCTCTGGAGCAGGCTCTCCACGAGCGGCAGCCTCTGCGGCGATCCAGCCTCATTCATCATTCGGACAGGGGAGTTCAATACGTGGCGATTAAATACACTGAACGCCTCGCCGAGGCTGGGATTGAGCCATCGGTCGGCAGTGTTGGCGACGCGTACGACAATGCTCTGGCGGAAACCGTCATCGGGCTGTTCAAGACCGAGGTGATCCATCGGCGTGGTCCGTGGCGCTCGTTTGAGGCCGTCGAGTTCGCCACGCTCGAATGGGTCGACTGGTACAACAACCGGCGCCTGCTCGGGTCCATCGGCAGCATTCCGCCCGCCGAGGCGGAAGCCGCTTACTACGCTCAGCTTGAGGTCACGCCGATGGCCGCGTAAAATCAAAGCCAATCAGCCTCCGGGAATCCCGGCGCGGTTCAGTTGGCTGTGTCGCTTCCGCCCATCAGGATGTCCCGTCAGGGCCCTGCGGGTCCGAATGCCGGGGCACGTCGCGGCCCGCCTCAATGTTCGACCATTTCACGCGCAATATTCTAATGAGCGGCACGATACGGCCTGCTCGCCGGCCTTCGCGCCGGGGGCCACACGACCCTGTGCGTGCAACTGACGCTACAGAGGAGGGAGCGATGACGAGAATCTCGGTTCTGTCGTTACCATTATCCATCCGGCGAAACCGGATGCGTCGGGTTCTGCTGAGTACGGCCGCCCTCGTTTATGCAGGGCTCGCCGGGCAGCCGGTTCAAGCCGACGAGACCTGCCAGTCTCCCTACATGGCCAAGATTACCGGCGAGGAGGAGTTCGTCTATGTCTGGACCCTCGGGGTCGAGGGGATCGGCGACGGGCAGGACAAGGTGGTCACCATCGATGTCCGCAAGGACTCGCCGACCTTCGGTAAGGTGATCGACGCGGACTCGGTTGGCGGGCGCGGCGAGGCCCACCACGGCGGCCTGACGGACGACCGCCGCTACTTCTGGGTCGCAGGCCTGGCCGACAGCAAGATTCACATCTTCGACGTGGCGACGAATCCGGCCAATCCGAAGCTGGTCAAGACGATCGACGATTTCGTCGAAAAGAGCGGCGGCGTGGTCGGCGCGCATGGCGCCTATGCCCTGCCGGGCCGCATGCTGATCCCAGGGCTGTCGAACAAAAACCACGACGGGCGCACCGGCCTGGTCGAGTACACCAATGACGGGCAGTACATCACCACGCACTGGCTGCCGACCGCCGAAAATACCCAAGGCGCGGCCGTCGAGAAGGTTGCCGACGGCTACGGCTACGATGCTCGCGTCTTGCCGCGCAAGAACGTCATGCTCACCTCGTCCTTCACGGGCTTCAGCAACTACATGCGCCCACTCGGCGAGGTCATAAAGGACGAAGAGGCGATGAAGCACTTCGGCCAGACCATGGTCCTATGGGACTTCCATGCGCGCACGCCGAAGAAGGTGTTCAACGTTCCGGGCGCGCCATTGGAGATCCGCTGGGCCTGGGGACCCTACAACAACTACGCCTTCACCTCGACGGCTCTCACCTCGAAGCTGTGGCTTGTGTACGAGGATGCGGACGACGACTGGAAGGCTGAGGCCGTGGCGGACGTGGGCGATCCGGCCAAGCTGCCGGTTCCGGTCGACATCAGCCTGAGCGCCGACGACCGGACGCTGTTCGTCGACAGCTTCATGGACGGCATGACCCGGGTCTTCGACGTCTCCGACCCGCACAGGCCGAAGCAGATCTACGAGAGGAAGGTTGGCGGTCAGGTCAACATGGTCTCGCAGAGCTGGGACGGAAAGCGGCTCTACTACACCAGCTCTCTGCTCTCGAACTGGGACAAGGCGGGTACCGACGGCGCGCAGTTCCTGAAAGCCTATACCTGGGACGGAATGGAGTTGGCGCCACGGTTCGAGGTGGATTTCATGCGCGAGGGGCTCGGGCGTCCGCACATGATGTCGTTTGGCTCCTCGAAGCTCTACGCGAGCTGACGCACTGCGAGCGGGAGCCCTTGGGCTCCCGCCCTGCCCTTGCCAGGGGAGGGGTCCCATGCCGAGCCTTGCCGTCGCCCGTCTGGTTCTGGCCACCGTGCTCTGTGGGGTATCGTTGGCAGCATCGGCCCATGATCTGCACGAGCGCAAACCGAACACGGGGCAGGCGACCAGCCCGAGCACCGGCTACGCCTTTGCTCTGCCGGAGCCCGGCAGCTATCGGCTTCCGGCCATCCGCCCCGCCGCCGGAGGGCGTGTCCTGGATGAGCATGGGCAAGGACATGATCTGACTGATATCCTTCAGGGTCGGATCACCGTCCTGGCCTTCATGTACACGCGCTGCGGAGATATCTGCCCGACTGCGACATTGCAGCTGTCGCTGCTGCAGGATCTCGCAGCTAAGGACGAGCAGGTGGCTCGGCGCACGCATCTGGTTTCGCTGAGCTTTGATCCGGAGCATGACACACCGGCGGTTCTTGCCGAGTATGCGGCGGACTGGCGCTCAGATGAACCCGGCGCACCCGACTGGGTCTTCCTGACGGCCCGCGACCGCAATGCCCTCGCGCCTGTTCTTGCCGCATATGGCCAGATGATCAGTGCGAAGCCCGATCCCGGCGCGGCAGGCGGACCGCTGTACCACATCTTCCGCGCCTTCCTGATCGATGCCTCGGGTCGGATCCGCAACATCTACAGTCTGGATTTCCTCGACCCAGACCTGGTGCTCACCGACATCAGAACCCTGATCCTCGACCAGGAGAAGGAGCAACCTGTGACTGACCCCGCTCCGTAAAGAGGGCGCACCATCGTCCTATGCGGTCAGAACAAGAGCAGCAGATCTTGTTCCCGCCTTGGGAGACTGCCGGCTGCCCGAGAGGCATTCACAGTGGCTTAAGAGAGGAGCAATAAGGAGCGGATCTTGTCACGCCCGCGCGAGACGAGGGGATGAGGGGAAGGGCTCCGTTCCATCCAGCCAAGCATGGATGGCGGCCTCGCGGGCGGTCCGCTCGTCATCAAAACCACGCTCGGTGGGCTGCTCGAAGCCGCAGACGTGGCACTGAACCGCGGCCGCGAAGCCCCCATCATCCATGGCGAAGCTCAGTACCGATGCTGCATCGCAGGAACATTGTGGACAGACCCTCTGACCCATTTGGCTCTTCCTTTCTCCAGCGATTGCGATTGGTCGGCACAAAGCTAACGCATCTGGTGCCGCGTTCGACCCAGGAAGGCCGCGACAAATTTGTGCAGTGCGAAATGATGACAGATCCGGACAGCGGCAAGGTGTGGTCCTGAAGACGGGACGTTCGTCCCGAAGCTCGACCCGGCCCGGAAGGGCATTCGCCATCTGGGCCGTTGGCCAACCTATGTGAATGCAAGGCTGCCTGTTTAGGGAAATGTTAAGACAATATTAACCTTATTCGCCTCGCCTTGTGCTCAGGACCCTGCGGGAACAGCGCGACCCAGCCCTGGAGACGCTTCCATGTCAGCCGACGAGTTGAAACATCGTATTCTCGTGGTCGAGGACGAGGCAATGGTCAGCATGCTTCTCGAGGACATGGTGCTGGATTGTGGATGCGAGATCATCGGGCCAATGGCACAATTCGATCCCGCCCTGGCATTCGCCCGCGAGGGAGAGTTCGATCTCGCCGTTCTCGACCTCAACCTGGGCGGGACACTCAGTTACCCCATCGCCGAGGTCGTTCGGCAACGCGGGATCCCGGTCGTGTTTGCAACCGGCTATGGCCCGCATGGTCTGCGGGACGGCTTCCGGGACTGTCAGACACTCCAAAAGCCGTTCAGCCAAGGGGATTTCGCTCAAGCGGTCGCCGTCGCATGCGGCCTGTCATCCAACGAGAACAAAGGAAGCGGTCAGTGACAGGATGCGACGCTATCCGAGGGTCGCGATAAGGACAACTCGGCCCCAAGCCATCATGGACCGCGTCTGCCGTCGTCGCGGAGACTATCCTTGATGCCGCCGACGGTATTCTGGATTTTGCCCTCAACCTGATCCATCCTGCCCTCGGTTCGCAGCTTGGTGTCGCCCAATATGCGCCCGAAGAACTCCTTGACCCGGCCGCCCAAGGTCTTGGCGCCGCCCTCAATCCGATCTCTGTCCATCACGTCGCTCCTGTGAAAACCTTTTCCCGATCAACGCGTTGAGGTCTGGCCCGTTCCGGGTTCAAACGCCCAGGGGGCTTAGCTTCCTCTCAGATCCACACTCCCGCCGCACTGAGCCGCTATGAGGGCCAGCAACCCGGGTAAGAGCGAGGAGACCGATCAATGCGCGCTTACAATCTGTTCCGGCGGAAGGATGCGGCCGACCTATTCTGCGCCGTGCCCGAGGATGTTCCCGTGCCAAATTTTGTTACTCCGGAGGCGTGGGAGTACGCCTGTTCACTCGACCTTGAGACCCTGTCAGGGTTTGATGCCGCGGCAGCGGAAACCTCCACGGGAGCCAATGGCTTCTATCTGTTCCACGCGGCAGCCTAACCGGGTGGGGCAGGGAGGCGGGGCGAGCCTGCCTCCTCCAAACGACCCTACGGCTGCGGTAAGCGATAGCATCGTGCTCAATCGGCGCCAGTCATCCCAAGTCAAACGGCAATCGAGTGGAGGCAGCATGTTCTTTGTCGTGACCGGAAACGGACAGAACGGGGTGGTGGCCGTCACCTGCGACAGCCCCGCCACAGCCTCGGAGAAGGCTCATCAGCTGGATATCGACGGTGTCACCGACATCCTCATCACCGATGCCGATGGGCTGCAGCATGTCCCGGCTGAGTTCGACCGACTCTACGTCGCAGAGCTTCCCTAGGCGCGTGTCTCCGCAGCGCGGAGGATCAGACACCCGTAGCTTCAGCTATCGCATCCATCCCTCAAGGCTGCAGATCACCACCATGATGAGCACCGCGCCCCCGAGGAGGATGATGTCGTACCATGAGCCCAGGTCGAGCATGAAATGGCTCCTGCCATCGAGGGAATGGATGCGGTAACTCTGCTACTGAGGAATCCGATTGACTGTTCTCTCCACGCCGCCCGCGGCTCCCCGGCCCCGTGACGACGGTTCAGCTCTCGGCAAAACGGACAAAGGCCCGCAAGCTGTCGATCAGCTGCGTCCGCTGATCCGCGGGCAGACCCGGGCAGGTGGCATCGACCAGAGCTGCCAGTTCCTCACGGCCGGGCCGGCGTTCCCGGATTTCACTGGCCCACATCGCGATCTCCGAGGCCGTGCCCGCACAGGAGGGGCACTCGTCGATGATCTTGTGAGCCAGTTCGACAATCTGGTCGAGCGGGGCAGCGTCAGCCGCTAACGGCATGGTGCCTCCAAGTGGCTCCTGGGGCTGCTGTCACTTTGGCTCGATACTTTGGTCGCCACCTGGCGATCCTGGGGGCGGAATGACGGGCGTGGTGCCGGGATCAGGAACCGGTGGGCGGACGCTCATATCGGGGGCGAGGTTGGCGGGCGGGCGGATTACGCCATCGGTGCGATTCAGCTTCTCGCTGAGCGGTGCACTGGAACTGCCCACCGAGCCGGTGGAGCGGGGATCCTGGGGTCCGGTGCTCTCGGATTTTAGCGTCTCGGAGGTCTGAGGCTGGCCCTGTGCTTGGGCCAGGGGCATCGTGCCGGCGGTCCCGCCAGCCATGACAATCGCGGTCAGCAGAAGCTCTCTTGATACGAGGCGCATGAGTAGCCTCCCTTAACCTAGGTTAAGCTCTGCTCTCCAACGCAGCTTTACTGGCTACCGTTCCGTCCCGTTCTTTGGTTGCGAACAGAACCTAATATTCGGTCTCGGTCCGGGCTTCAACGATCTCGCTCTCGGCGCACGTCTTCGACCCGGCGGCGCCGCCTCCTTCGGATAGGCTCTGGCCGGGTTCGTCACATCTCGGCCGGTCCGACCTGGTGGATCGAATCTGACATTTGGTACCCTTGTTAGACATCCACTACGATGGCGCTGCCTCTTGTTGTGAGGGCATCGCTATGGCTGATACCTTCGATAGCCGCGCCGACATCTTGGACCACATCCTTCAGGTCCGTGCCTATGTCGATGTCTTTGTCACCGAGATGCTGAGGCGCGGGCGTATCCATGACGCTAGCAAGTTCGACCCGGCAGAAAAGCCGGCCTTCGACGAAGCCATCCCCCTGCTGCAAGGCGTCTCCTATGGCTCGACCGAATACGCCAAGGTGTTAGAGCGTCTCGCACCGGCTTTCGACCATCACTACCGCTGCAATTCTCATCATCCCGAGCACTATGGCCCACAAGGCATCGCGGGCATGGACCTGTTCGATCTCGTTGAGATGGTCTGTGACTGGATGGCTGCGGCGAAGCGCAACCCAGAGGACGGGGTGAAGCTTGCCTACAACGTCGAGCTTTTCGGCATTCAGGACCAACTGGCTGCCATCCTTGCCAACACCCTAGCCCGCTGGCCTGAGCGGTCTCCAGATGAGCCAAAGTCGGACTCTTCCGCATGAGTTTGTCCACTAGAGGCTGGTGAGCAATTTTATTGCTCGAGGTAAGTGACTGATTCAGAATAGGTTTTGTGCTGGGCCGCCGATGCGGAAGCGGGCTGTTGCGACAGCTTGGAGGGTCAGCCATGGATACTTGCCTTTATGTCAGCGATCTGAGCGACGGGGAATGGAGGGTGCTGGCCCCGCTGCTGCAACGGAGCCATCCAGCAGGGCGGCGGCAGACCTATCCCTTACGCCGCATTGGCGATGCGATCTTCTATCTGCTGCGCACCGGAGCGCAGTGGCGGCTGCTGCCGCACGAGTATCCGCCGCGCGGTGCTGTCTTCTACCACTATGCCCAGTGGCGCGAGGATGGCACCTGGGAGTACGTGACCCAGGTTCTGCGCGAGAGTTATCGCTGTCAGACCGGCCGCAATCCTCAGCCGAGTGCAGCGATCATCGACAGCCAATCAGTGAAAACCTCTGAGATGGGCGGACCGCGTGGGTACGACGGCGGCAAGAAGATCAACGGCCGCAAGCGCC